>NZ_JANSIH010000135.1:0-910 GCF_047462075.1 Synechococcus sp. R55.2 | reverse complement strand
TCTTTCCTCTATAAATTACTCTCTCTATCCTAACATAAGATCAACACGACCTAGTCAACCTGCTTACCTTACTCAACTGGAACACTCTGCCCGGATGGCTTTGGCTGCTCCTTTGGGGATCCTCACTGGCCGTGGTGATGTACTGGCAAAAGCGCTGGCTGCAGCGGGATCAGGTGGGTTTTCCCGATGTCATCATGCTGGCGCGTGCAGATACGACGGTGGTGGAATGTAACGAAGCTTGCCAGAAAATCTTGGGGGATTGGCGGGGCAGGCGCTGGATCGACGTGCTGCCGGCAGAAGAGCAAGAGCAGGTGCGGCAAAAGATAGCCCAGCTCACCCCTCAGCAGCCTACCTTCACCCGAGTTGGCAGGGTATCGGATGCGTCGGGGCAGGTGCGGTGGTTTGAGTGGATCAACCAAGGCATTTTTGACCGGCGGGGCCGCTTGCAGTTTATTCGCGGCGTGGGCCGAGACATTACCGAGAAGAAACAGTTGGAAGAAAACCTGCGGCTGCGGGAAGCCCAACTGCGCACCTTGTTGGATGCCCTGCCATTGGCGGTGTGGGCCAGGGATCCCCAGGGAGTGCTAATTTTGCAAAATGCCACTGATCGCGCCTGGTTTGGCGATCTGCTGGGTACTTCTCTGGAGGAGGTGGCTCAGCAACATCCCCACTGGCCGGAGTACACCTCTCAAGTTCTATCCGACGTAGAGCGGCAAGGGTTTTGCCAATTCGAAGGTAAGGAAATGATTCAAGGCCAGGAGCGCTACACCTATCGCTTCGCTGTAAAGCTTCAGGATCAGTCTAAAGGATTAGGACTTCTCGGCATTGTCCTAGATATCACCGAGCAGAAGCGCCTGCAACGAGAGCTAACAGATCAACAAGAACGCTTTCGCGCCTTCCTCAACAACAG
>NZ_JANSIH010000134.1:0-911 GCF_047462075.1 Synechococcus sp. R55.2 | reverse complement strand
CAGCTGGCTTTGCCGTTACCGTACAGGATAATGGTGATCTGCTGGTCGATCTCAGTGGTGAGCGAGCGGCCGAATACGCCACGCTGATCCAGCCACGACTGCACGACGGCTGGACAGAAGTTGCCGGATCGGGGTGGCTCTTTATTTTCCCCGATGAGGTGATTGCCCTTGACTCGATCGCTGCCGATGAACGGATAACAGCACGCCTGCGAGCTGCAACTGGCGATGAACACCTGCCGACCGCTATGGCGTACCTGCATCGGATCGACGCCTATCGCGATCTTATTTATCACGACGCAGTCGGTGTGCCAATTCACTCAGGCCCCATCAATGGTATCCCGGCTGATCAGGCAATCGAGCAGACAATTGCCTATCTTGAACAGCAAAAGATCGGGAAAGGACGAACCAATTACAAGATGCGCGACTGGCTGATCAGTCGTCAACGCTACTGGGGAACGCCTATCCCAATTATTCATCGCGAAGATGGCCTGGAAATCGCACTTAAGGATAACGAATTGCCCCTGACCTTGCCGAATGTCGAGAGCTATGAACCAACGGCAACTGGCGAATCACCACTGGCGTTGATCGACGAATGGGTCAATGTGACCCTTCCCGATGGGAGTAAGGGTCGGCGCGAAACCGATACTATGGGCACCTTCGCCTGCTCGTCGTGGTACTTCCTGCGCTTTGCCGACAATCACAATCAGCAGGCGCTGGCTAGTCAAGAGGCACTTGATTACTGGTTGCCGGTTGATATGTATGTCGGCGGTGCTGAACATGCGGTCATGCACCTGCTCTATGCCCGCTTCTGGACGAAAGTGCTCTACGATCTTGGTGTGGTCAAGTTCTTTGAACCCTTCACCTGCCTACGCAATCAGGGTCTGATCTGGCCCCACCACGCGAGGTCAACG
>NZ_JANSIH010000133.1:0-914 GCF_047462075.1 Synechococcus sp. R55.2 | reverse complement strand
GTCGGAGTCGGCGTGGGCGTCGGAGTCGGCGTGGGCGTCGGCGGCGGGGTCGGGGTCGGCGTGGGTGGGCGGGTGGGCTCGCTGAAGAAGGTATCTAAGTTCGGCTGGGTGACGGTGATACCGCTGAGCTTCAGGGTGGTGGCAAGGAAGGGATTGATCTTACTGGCCGTCGGCGGAAGACCTGTTGAAATTGCCGCAAACAAAACCGCCGCATCCTTGCAGTCCACCACCCCGTCGGCAGTAAAGTCGGAAACAGAGGGCTTGAGCGGATCGCCCAACCCCGTCACGTCGGCAGCCGTAATCGGCCCCACCTTGAGCGTGTTATTGACAAAGTTAACAATCTTCCCGGAGTCGTTGGTGTTGAGGGTGCAGGCGGCAAAAAGGACTGCCGCATCCTTGATGGTGACTGAGGTCTTTACCCCGTCGTAGTAGAAAGCAATGCTCTCAGAGCCCTGCACTGCTGTTTCTGGCGCCTGAGCTGAAATTGTCGGGGGAACCTGAGTAACAGCCGGAGGATCCGAAGTAAGGGAACAAGCCGCCACTCCTCCTACGAGGGAGGAAGCCAAAATCAAGGGAGCTATCGGGTGACGAAAGCGGGATTTTGAGTTGCAGGAAGCCATGGCAGATCTCCTTCAAAAACTTGCTAGGGTCAACGTCTTTAGCAAGAGCTGCCCAGCTCACCCCAGGGAAACTCAAAGGCAAACCTTGAGTCTAGTCTCAAGTATACCCAAAGGGCGCTCAAAAAAGCACAGCGACGGTGCCTTTCCCAAAGCTGAAGAACAAGAAAGACAACCGGCTGCCACCCAGCTCCTCCTGAATGAGAACCGATTGCCCTCCTGGAGCCAGCCCTGAGTTAGTTCACCAAAATGCCAGGCCCGAAGTTGAAGTAGGTGGTGCTGCCGGGGTTGGTGGTG
>NZ_JANSIH010000132.1:5000-7392 GCF_047462075.1 Synechococcus sp. R55.2 | reverse complement strand
ACGGAAAATATCTTGCCCCGGTGGGATCCCTGTCCTAGTGCGCCCATTTCTCCTCCGAGCCAGCTCGATGGGTTTGTCGGCCTTCAGAACCTTTGGGAGCTGGCAGCTTTCCACAGAAGCGAGCCTTCGACTGACCGGCGGACTTTCGCGGTAGATTAAGGTGTGCCGGTTGGGGTTGGGTCAAAGTTTGGCTCAGCCGGTGAGATCCACCTCAACTTGCGCTAATCCCTGCTTCTTACTGCCCTCCATCCCACTAGACCAGCGCTGCTTATGCCCAGAGTCATCGTCACAGATCCCATCGATCAGGCGGGGATCGACATTCTCTCCCAAGTCGCTCAGGTGGATGTGCAAACTCAGCTCACCCCAGAGCAGTTGATCGCGGTCATCCCCAACTACGATGCCATCATGGTGCGCTCCGGTACACGGGTTACCCGAGAGGTGATCGAGGCGGGGACGAACTTGAAGATCATCGGGCGGGCGGGCGTTGGCGTTGACAACATCGATGTGCCTGCCGCAACCAAAGCCGGGATCCTGGTGGTCAACTCCCCAGAGGGCAACACCATTGCCGCTGCCGAGCACGCCATTGCCTTAATGATGGCCCTCTCCCGCCACATACCTGATGCCAATGCCTCTCTGAAATCGGGCCTGTGGAATCGGCAAGAGTTTGTCGGCGTAGAAGTCTACAAAAAAACGCTGGGGATTGTCGGATTGGGTCGGATTGGATCCCATGTGGCCCAGATTGCCAAGGCGATGGGGATGAAGCTGCTGGCCTATGACCCCTATCTGTCCGTGGAGCGGGCAGAGCAACTGGGGGTGCGCCTGGTGGACTTCACAACTTTGGTGCAGGAATCGGACTACATCACCTTGCACGTTCCCAAAACCCCTGAAACCACCAACCTGTTCAACGCCGAAACCTTCCGCATGATGAAGCCGACCGCCCGCCTGATCAACTGCGCCCGTGGCGGTTTGGTGGATGAACAAGCCCTGTACGAAGCCCTGAAATCCGGTCAAATTGCCGGAGCGGCTTTGGATGTATTTGCCAACGAGCCCCTGAAGGACTCTCCGCTGTTTTCTCTGGGCAAGGAAGTCCTGCTCACTCCCCACTTGGGGGCCTCCACCGAAGAAGCCCAGGTGAACGTGGCCATCGATGTGGCCGAGCAGATCCGCGATGTGTTGCTGGGGCTGCCGGCCCGCTCTGCCGTGAACATCCCCGGCCTACAGGCAGAGGTGCTGCAAAACCTCAGACCCTACCTGGACTTGGCCGAAACCCTGGGCAACTTGGTTGGCCAATTGGCGGGGGATCGCGTCAACCAGTTGGAGATCCGCCTGCAGGGAGATCTGGCAGAAAAAGATGGTCAGCCGATCGTCATTGCCGCTCTCAAAGGGCTTTTGACGCTGGCGCTGCGGGAGCGGGTCAACTACGTCAACGCCTCCATCGAGGCCAAAGAACGGGGCATTCGGGTGGTGGAAACTCGAGATCCCTCTTTGAAAGATTATTCCGGATCCCTGACGTTGATTGCCCATGGCCCCAATGGGATCCGCTCGGTTTCGGGGGCGTTGATTGGGGAGCGAGAGGTGCGGATTACCCAGATCGACGAGTTCCCGGTGAATGTGCCCCCTTCCGCCAACATGCTGATGACCCTGCACCGGGATATGCCGGGAATCATCGGACGGATTGGCACCCTGCTGGGAGCCTACAATGTCAACATCGCCAGCATGCAGGTGGGGCGCAAGATCATCCGCGGCGATGCAGTGATGGTGCTCAGCTTGGACGATCCCCTGCCGGATGGGATCCTGGAAGAGGTGCTCAAGCAGCCGGGCATCCGTGACGCTTTTGTAGTGAACCTCTAGAATTGTTGATCCCTAGAAAAAATCCCAAATCTCACCTACCCTGGCAAGACGGAGTCTTTGCTTGAACCAGAGCAACTTGTCCCTAACCCTGTCCCAGATCCCAGACTGGGATTGGCCGGCCTTTCTGGAGTCCCTGGGCCATTTTGGTGTGGATCTCAGTCTGGAACGCATGCAAGTCTTGCTGCAGCGTCTAGGACAGCCCCAAGCTGGGATCCCGGCCATCCACGTAGCCGGCACCAACGGCAAAGGATCTGTCTGTGCCTGGGTCAGCCACGTGTTGTGGGCGGCAGGCTATCGTGTGGGTCGTTACACCTCTCCTCATTTAGTAGATTGGCGGGAACGGATTTGGCTGAACGGGGAATACATTTCCGCCAACGACTGGAGCCAAGCGCTGGCCCAGGTGCGAGACTGCCTACAAACCTATGCCCCTGACGAGGCTTCTCCCACCCAGTTTGAGGTTATCACCGCTGCCGCTTGGCTGTACTTCCGCCGGCAAAAGGTGGATGTGGCAGTGATAGAAGTGGGCCTGGGGGGGCGGCTG
>NZ_JANSIH010000131.1:0-7416 GCF_047462075.1 Synechococcus sp. R55.2 | reverse complement strand
CCCCCGAACGCCGCGCCAATCGCCTGATGCCCCAAGCACACGCCGAGTATCGGAACCTTGCCCGCCGCCGCTTGGATCAGCGGCACGCTGATGCCCGCCTCGTTCGGCGTGCAGGGACCGGGCGAAATCACGATGCGGTCGGGCTGGAGGGCAAGCGCCTGCTCGACGGTCAGCTCATCGTTGCGCACGACGGTCAGCTCCGCGCCCAGCTCGCCCAGATACTGCACCAAGTTGTAGGTAAAGCTGTCGTAGTTGTCGATCATCAATACCTTCACGGCATAGCTCCTGTTTACGAGTAGAGGGTGCGCGTGAGCAGGTCGCTCAGCGCGTGGGCGGCGTGTCGCACGGCGGGCAGCGCGTGGTCGTAGTCCATGCGCACGGGTCCCATCAGCCCGATCACGCCTGCGGGTCGCCCGCCTGCATAATAGCGGGCGTAGACCAGCGTGCAGCTGCGCAGCGCGTCGATGGGGTTCTCCTCGCCGATGGTGATGTGCAGTTCGGCGTCGCCGCTGTGTTGGAGCAGGCGGTAGAGCGGTTTGCGCGCCTCCAGCACGCGCAGCACCGCCTCCAGCTGGCTGACCTCGCGCTGGAACTCAGGCAGGCGCAGCAGGTAGACCATCCCGTCGTAGAGCAGCTCGCCCTCGGCGATGTCCTGCACCTGCTGCTGGATGGCGCGGAGCAGGCTGGCGAGCGTCTCGCGTTCGGCGGGCGATTCGAGCGCGGGCGCGTGGGCGGGGTCAAGCGTCAGCACTGTGCGCACGGTCTGCCCCTCGATCATCGTCGCCAGCACGCTCTGGATACGGTTCAGGGCGCGTTGCGAGGGCGCGTACTGCAGATCCACGAGGCGGTTGTCCACCTCGCCGTGTTCCATCACCACGACCGACAGCACGCGGCGCGGGGCGCAGGGCGTCAGCACGCAGCGCAGGATGCGCATCGTCTCGTCGCGCGCGGTGGCGGCAAACGCGACCGACTGCGCCGCGCGCGCCAGCACCTGCAAGGTCGCCTGCAACAGCTCGGTCAGGCTCTCGCCAGGCTCTGGCAGGCGTCGGAAGTAGCTCTCGATGCGCAGCGTCGTGGTTCCACTCATCAAGTGTTCCACATAGTAGCGGTAGCCGCGCGTGGTGGGCACTCTGCCCGCGCTGGTGTGCGGCTGCGCGAGGTAGCCGTATTCGGTCATCGCCGCCATCTCGTTGCGCACGGTGGCGGGCTTGACCCCCAGCGCGTACCGCTGCACAATCGCCTGCGAGCCGACAGGTTCGCCCGTGCGGATGTGTTCACGCGCCACCGCCCGCAAAATGGCGGCTTTGCGCGAGTCCAACACGCCCGTCTGCACTGTGCATCTCCGAGCCAAGCGCAATCACCATCGTAATTCTACCCCGTTTCACAGGCGCAAAGGGTATATTGTATAGAGATGGTTGCCGAACGCGAACTGACTCAGCGGTTGACGCGCCTTGAGCAGGAGGTAGAGGCTATCAAGCAGCGGCTAAATGCACTGTTGACGCTCAGTGCGCCGACATCAGCACTGGATCTGCTGGCGCAACTGTGGCAAACCACGAGTGCACCGCAGACGACGCTCACGCTTGCTGAGGCGCGCGAATTACTCACCAAAGGCTTGCCGACGCGATGGGGTAGCCAGCAAGTGAAGCGCCAACGAACACGACGATGAACATCGTCTACTTGGATCCCAGCGCATGGGTCAAACGCTACATCGCCGAACCTGGCAGCGAGGGGATTGATGCGCTCTGGGAAGCAATTCGCCAAGAGCGCGTGCAAGCCACTTGCCTGTGGCTGGGTTTTACAGAACTGGTCTGGGTTCTCCAAAGACGGCGCAATGCAGGCTCTTTGAGTCCATCCGCATTTACTGCCGTTTATCAGCAATTTCGTCAAGATTGTGAGCGAATCGTGTGGGTAGGCATATCCTGGGAGCAGATTCAAGCCTCAGTAGTGTGGATTGTAAAGCACAACCTCAACTCAGTGGATGCGTTGCACTTACAGGCGGCGCTGTCGCAACAGGCACTGTCTCAAAAGGAGGGCTGGCTGATCGCGTCCGATGCCCGTCTTCTGCGCGCTGCCCGTAGGGAGGGACTGCAAACTCTGAATCCTGAACGAAGCACGCCCGAAGAGTTGCAAAGGTTGCTTATCTAATTAGGCAAGTTGCACCACAGCTCTGCCGCGCGAGTCTGCTGTCGTGATCGAACTGTTCAGCGTGCCCTGACCATGCGTGGAGCTGGGCAATCTGATTGAACTCAAGCGCGCCTTGGGTTGCTCGCGCGGCTGTGGGAGACCCTCGCCGAATTGAAGCGGTTCGCCGAGTCGACAGGCGAACAGCCATCGGGTACACTTCCCCCCGATGGGCGAGCAGGTACGGCGGGCGGTCTACCCCGGCAGCTTTGACCCGCCGACGATGGGGCATCTGGACATCATCCAGCGGGCGGCGCGGCTGTTCGACGAACTCATCGTCGCTGTCGCGGTCAACTCCCAAAAACAGTCGCTGTTCAGCCTCGACGAGCGCGTGCAGATGCTACGGGAGTGCTGCGGGCATCTGCCGAATGTGCGCATCGCCTCGCTGGAGGGCTTGCTGGCGCGGTTCGCTCAGCAGGTCGGCGCGTGCGCGATTGTGCGCGGGCTGCGCGCCGTCTCCGACTTCGAATACGAGTTCCAGATGGCGACCATGAACCGCCAACTCGCCCCCGAAATCGACACCTGCTTCCTGATGACCCATCAGCAGTATGCGTTCCTGTCGTCGTCGATTGTCAAGGAGGTGGCGCGGCTGGGCGGCGCGATCGAAACCCTCGTGCCCCCAAATGTCGCCCACAAACTCAGGGAACGATTCGCCCCCCAAACGGCAGGAACCCCCCACCCATCGGGCGAATCTACTTGAAGCCACACTCAGGGGAGGCACGAACGATGATGCACACGGATGTCTCAACCATCAGGAAATGGCTGCGCGAACTGGATCAGGCGTTCGAACGCGCACGAAGCGTCGGACCTGTTGTCGTCGGTTTGGACAAAGGCGAGTGTCATAACCGAGTACAGCAGATTCTGGCGAACCTGCCGAGCGATTTCGATAAGGCGGAGCGGGTGCTGCGCGAGTCGGATCGGCTGATTGGCGGCGCGCAGACCGAAGCGCAGATGACGATTGCCCAAGCGCAGGAGGAAGCCCGCCGCATCGTCGACCAGGCGCGACGCGACGCCGAGCAAATCCTCGAACGCGCCCACGCCGAACAGCAGCGCATGCTGAGCCAGACCGAAGTCTACCAACTTGCGCAGACGCAAGCGCAGGAGATTCTGGAGTCGGCGCGCGAGAAAGCGCAGCAGATTCGGCAAGGCGCAGACGAGTACGCCTACGAGGTACTCACCCAACTCGAAGGCGCGCTGGCGAAGGTGATGAACACTGTGCAGAACGGCAAGGTGCTGCTGGAAGACTACCTCAAGCAGCGGGTCGGCACACGGCGCTAAAGCGGCGGCTTCACCGGCAGAAAGGTGAGCATCAGGCGCAGCACGCTTTTGAAGCGCAGCGGGTAGAGCTGCAGCGAGCGCAGGTACGCCCGACGCGCCCGCGCGCGGTCGCCCAGCAGCGCGTACTCCGTGCCCAAGCACGCATACGAGTGCGCCAGCGCCAGGCGCATCGCCCGCGCGTCGGTCGCCCGCTGCCACAAGCGCGACTCGTTCGCATGTATCGTCTCCGTGCGCACCTTCACATCGTCCTCGTAGACGCGCCGATGCTGAAACGAAGCGTTCGCCCCATGCACGCGGTACATCGTCAGCGGCTCGTCGATGTAGCCGATGTCCCACTCCAGCGCGATCCGAAACCACATCTCCCAGTCGCCCGAGCCAAACAAATCTTCGCGGAAGCCGCCCAACCGCTCGAAACACTCGCGTCGCACCAGAACCGACGAGGCGATGATTTTGTTGCAGCGCACGAGCGCCTCGATGATGTTCCCTGTCGGCGTGCGGGGCCATTCGAACCCCAGCGGGTTGCCTGGCTGGATGTCGCCCTTGCCGTCGATGAAGTAGCCGCCCGTATGCACCAGCCCCACTTCGGGGTGCGCGTCCAGCAGGGCGACCTGCTTTTCGAGCTTCGTCGGCGCCCACAGGTCGTCCGAGTTCAGAATCGCCAAGTATGCGCCGCGCGACTCGGCGATGCACCGATTCAGCGTCGGGTAGGTGCCCCGATTCGCCTGCACGAAGAGCCGTATGCGGTCGCCGTAGCCGCGCAGGATTTCTACCGAGCCGTCCGTGCTGCCGTCGTCCACGACCACGATTTCGTAGTCGCGGTAGGTCTGGTCGAACACACTTTGCAGGGCGGCGGGCAGGTACGGCGCGTGATTGTAGCTGGGTATCAGCACGCTGACTCTGGGCGTCATCGGCGGGCATTATACCCGCGCGGGGTATACTGAAGCGTATGACCGCTGCGCATGCGAGCCTAACGGAGACGATAGCCGCGCTGGATCAGCGCTATGTGTTGCCTGTGTACCGTCGCCAGCCGATACTATTTGTGCGCGGGGAAGGCGCGCGCCTGTACGACGAGTACGGCAACGCCTACCTGGACTTTTTGGCGGGGATTGCCGTGTGCAATGTGGGGCACTGCCATCCGAAGTTGGTGCAGCGCATCGCGGAGCAGGCGGCGCGGCTAATGCATGTGAGCAACTTTTTCCTGACCGAGCCGCAGGCGCGACTGGCGCAGCGGTTGTGCGAGCTGTCGGGCATGGAGAAGGCGTTTTTCGCCAACAGCGGCGCGGAGGCGTGCGAGATGAGCGTCAAGGTCGCCCGCAAGTACGCCAACGCCGTCAAGCGCACGCCCGACTACGAGATTCTCGCGCTGGAGGGCAGTTTTCACGGGCGCACGATGGGCGCGCTGTCGGCGACGATGCAGCCGAAGTACCAGACGCCATTTCAGCCGCTGCTGCCTGGCTTTCGCGCCTTGCCCCGCAACGACCTGGACGCGCTGCACGCGGCGTTCAGCGAGCGCACGGCGGCGATCCTGCTGGAGCCGATTCAGGGCGAGGGGGGCGTCTACCCGCTTGCGGACGAGTACCTGCGCGCGGCGCGTGCGCTGTGCGACCGCTATGGCGCGCTGCTGGTCGTGGACGAGGTGCAGGCGGGCTTCGGGCGCACGGGACGCTGGTACGCCTACCAGCACGCTGGGGTGACGCCCGATATTGTGGCGACAGCGAAGGGGCTGGGCGGCGGCTTTCCGATTGGCGCGTGCCTGCTGCGCGGCGTCGCCGCCGAAGTGCTGCAGCCCGGCGAACACGGCACGACCTATGGGGGCAACCCGCTGGCATGCAGCGCGGCGCTGGCGGTCATCGAAATCATCGAGGAGGAGGGGCTGCTGGAGAACGCCCAGCGCGTCGGCGACTACCTGCAGGCGCGCCTGCGGGCGTTGCAAGCGGAGGGCGCGCCCATTCGCGAAGTGCGCGGGCGCGGGCTGATGGTCGGCGCGGAACTCAGCCAACCGATTGCCCGCACCGTCGTCCAAAAAGCACTGGAGCGACGCCTGATCCTCAACGCCGTCGGCGAGACGATTCTGCGCATCGTACCGCCGCTAATCATCACCCCCGCCGATGTCGACGAGGCGATAGAGATCCTGCGGCAGGTGTTTCAGGAAGTATGAATCAAAGACTGTGTATAATTAGGCAGGGGTAGACGATGACTTTCAAGGTCGTTTTGGAACCGAGCGACGAGGGCGGCTACACGGTCTATGTGCCCGCCCTGCCAGGTTGTGTTAGCGAGGGCGATACTATAGAGCAAGCCCTGCAGAACATCCGAGAAGCCATCGAGCTTTATTTGGAGCCAACCGAAGAAGCGCCCCTAACTGAAGGGCAACTGGTGTACGAGGTTGCGGTATGAGCAAAGTGCCCAGCCTGCCCTACACGGAAATCGTGAAAGCGCTGGAGCGAGCAGGCTGGACGGTGACTCGCCAACGGGGGAGTCATATACGCTTGGAAAAGCATACAGAAGAGGGGCGTCGCTTGTTGACAGTACCTGCACATCGCCCTGTGAAGCGATCGACGCTGTCGCACATCCTGAAACAAGCAGGGCTGAGCGTCGAGGAGTTCAACGAGTTGCTGTAAGGTACACTCTCCCATGTTATGAACGCCTTCCAGATCGCGCTGTTGCTGTACGCGGTGGTAATCGCTGCGGGCGGCATCATGGGCTATGTCTCCGCCCAGAGCATGGTCTCGCTGGTGAACGGGCTGATTGCGGCGGTGCTGTTGCTGGTCGGGCTGGCGATAAGCTTCAAGAACCCCCCAGCGGGCTTTGGGTTGAGCGCGGTGGTCGCGCTGGCGCTGGGCGTCTTCTTCGCCTATCGCTTTTTCACGACGGGCAAGTGGATGCCCGGCGGCGTCACGATGATTTTGAGCGCGGTCGCGTTCGTGCTGATGGCGCTGGCAGCGTTGCGCAAGCCCTGAGAGCGGCAGGAATCCTAACCCGCTGTTCGAATCCCCCTGCCTATGAACATCCGCGAGGCGACTTTCGAGTGGATGCGGGCGCGCGGCATCCGCTATATCTTCGGTAACCCTGGCTCGACCGAGTTGCCGTTTCTGGTGAACCTGCCTGACGGCGTGCGCTATGTGCTGGCGTTGCAGGAGAGCATCGCGCTGGCGATGGCGGACGGCTACGCGCAGGCGAGCGGGCAGCCCGCGCTGATTAACCTGCATGTCGCGCCAGGGCTGGGCAACGCGATGGGCGTGCTGTTCACCGCGCTGAAAAACCGCGCGCCGCTGATTGTCACCTGCGGGCAGCAGGACACGCGCCACATCTTCCACGAGCCGCTGCTGTCGGGCGACTTGGTGGGCATGGCGCGCCCCGTGACGAAGTGGGCGTATGAGGTCAAGCACGCCGCCGATGTGCCCGACGCGCTGGAGCAGGCGTACCACTTGGCGATGACGCCGCCGCGCGGTCCCGTGTTCGTGTCGATTCCGATGAACTTCTGGGACGCGCCTGCCGAGCCGCCGCGCCTGAAGACGCTGCACGCGCCCGACGCGCCGCAGGGACTGGATGCGGTCGTGGACGCACTCGCGTCGGCGCAGAAGCCCGCGCTGGTGTGTGGGGCGGGCGTTGGGGGCGCAGGCGCAATCGCCGAAGCGGTCGCCCTCGCCGAGAAACTCGGCTGCGCGGTCTACCACGCGCCGCTGAACGCGCGGATGGGCTTCCCCACGCGCCACCCGCTGTACGAAGGGATGCTGCTGCCCGCCACGCCGCGCCTAATGCAAGCGCTGAGCCAGCACGATTTTGTGCTGGTGGTCGGCGCGCCCGTGTTCCTGTTGTACCCGTACTTTCCTGGCGGGATGCTGCCGCCTGGCGTGCGGGCGATGCTGATTACCGACGACCCGCAGGAGGCGTCGCGCGCGCCCGTGGAGCGGGCGTGCGTGGGCGACATACGGCTGTCGCTTATACACCTCTGACGCA
>NZ_JANSIH010000130.1:0-29531 GCF_047462075.1 Synechococcus sp. R55.2 | reverse complement strand
TGGCCAGTGTGCTCTCCACACCTGAAGCTCCTTCTCGGGATGCGGATCCCTTGTCCAACTTGTCGCCCGCTCCGGTCGAGGTGGAAAGGGTTGCCTCCTCACCCCAGGTCAGTCTGGCCAAATGGGCCAATACTTCGCTGCCAACTGAAAAGCCAGCCGAGCTTTTGCCCCCTGCTACTGCTTGCACCGACAATGGGGTTCGCCGCAATGGCACCCCCAATGGGCAGGGTGCCCAGTCGGATCCCCGTGAAGCTCTGGATGCACAACTGGGCTTGCAAAAGCTCACCCTCAAATGGTCTGTCGAGAGGGTAGAAAAGCTGGGATCCCTGGAAAGCGCCACCGGGCTACCGGGCGAGATTTTGCTGGAAGTCCTGCTGGATCATTGGGAACAATTGCCCAAGCCCTTGCAGCAAGATTGCCTCCTGCAAGCCCACCGCATTCGCGTCGAGCGGCTGGTGATCAGCCAAAACTTCACCATTGCCACGATTGAGCAACTGCTCTTCACGTCAGCGTTGCGCAACAACAACGAGCAGCATCTGCTTTGAGTTCTGGCCGGTTGGCCTGGGAAATTCCCCCTCAAGATCTCCGCCAGTATGCCAGACAACAGGGATCCCTGTTCCTGTGCTAGGGTCAAAATGGTTCTGTTGGCTTTTCGCGCTTTTCGGCCTGTGCTCTCTCCCCCTCGCTACCTGGCGGCAACCCAAGCCCATTATCATCAAGCGCATTATTCACCCTACTTCTCACTTTTGTTTTTCTATCTTCTCCCTATTTCTCCCATCGTTTAGGGGACAGCATTGCAACGTCATCTTCTTTAAAACGACCAGGTTGTAGTGGAGCGGCAACAGTTGATGAAAGAACTTGATTTGGCCAAAGCTGTAGAGCAACGGCGCACCTTTGCCATTATTTCCCATCCCGATGCGGGGAAGACCACCCTCACCGAAAAGCTGCTGTTGTACGGGGGGGCCATTCAAGAAGCGGGAGCTGTGAAGGCCCGTCGGGCGCAAAAGCGGGCCACTTCCGACTGGATGGAACTGGAAAAGCAGCGGGGTATTTCCATCACCTCTACCGTCCTGCAATTTGATTACCGCAACATTCGTCTCAATCTGCTGGATACTCCCGGCCACCAGGACTTCAGCGAAGACACCTATCGCACCCTGGCAGCGGCTGACAATGCCGTGATGCTGGAAGATGCCGGCAAAGGGTTGGAAACCCAGACCCGCAAGCTGTTTGAAGTGTGTCAGATGCGGGGGCTGCCGATTTTTACCTTTATCAACAAGATGGATCGCCCAAGTCGGGATCCCTTGGAGCTGATGGATGAAATTGAGACAGAACTGGGCCTCAAGCCCTATCCTGTCAACTGGCCAATTGGCTCAGGCGAGCGGTTTACTGCGCTATTTGACCGCCGAACTCAGGAGTTTCATTTCTTTGAGCGGGTATCTGGGGGGCGGCTAAGAGTTCAAGATACCGTCATTAAACTTGGGGATCCGCAAATTGAGGAGTTGATCGACAAGGACTTGTATTACCAATTCAAGGAAGAGCTGGAACTGCTGGATGGTCTCATGCCCACCTTGGATCTAAAACAGGTGCATTCTGGCAAACAAACCCCGGTCTTTTTCGGCAGTGCCATGACCAATTTTGGGGTGGAGCTTTTCCTCAATGCATTTTTGGAGTATTCCTTACCGCCAATGCCTCACGAGAGCACTGCTGGGCTAATCCCGCCCGAACATCCTGAGTTTACGGGCTTCGTCTTTAAACTGCAGGCCAACATGGATCCCCGCCATCGGGATCGCGTCGCTTTTGTACGCATCTGCTCCGGCAAGTTCGAGAAGGATATGGTGGTCAACCATGCCCGACTCAATCGTTCGATCCGTCTATCCTATCCCCAGAAATTGTTTGCTCAAGAGCGCATCTCTATCGACGAAGCTTACCCTGGGGATGTGATCGGCCTGAATAATCCCGGCATCTTCACCATTGGGGATACCATCTACACCGGCCCGAAGCTGCGCTACGCCGGGATCCCTAGCTTTTCTCCTGAGCTGTTTGCCTACTTGAAGAATCCCAATCCTTCCAAGTTTAAGCAGTTCCAGAAAGGGGTAGCGGAACTGCGGGAAGAAGGGGCTGTACAAATCATGTACTCTATCGACGATTCCAAACGGGATCCGATTGTGGCAGCGGTGGGCCAGTTGCAGTTTGAGGTTTTGCAGTATCGCCTTGAAAGTGAATACAACGTCGAAACCCGACTGGAGATGTTGCCCTACACCCTGGCTCGCTGGGTCGAGAATGGCTGGAAGGCGCTGGAGAACATCCCCAGCTTGTTTAACACCCTAGTTGTTAAAGACATTCAAGACAGGCCCGTTCTTCTGTTTAAGAACGAGTGGACTTTACAGCAGTTTGTTGCCAGCAACCCCAAAATCAAGCTCAGCAAAATTGCCCCTATCTCGGATCTCGGCCCAGAATTGGGTGACGGCCAATAGATCAACCTAGGAGAATCCGTCTCAAAGAGCCTTAGGTTCTGACATTCAGTCGAGATGCCATTGGTCTCCACATCAGCGGTGTTGATAGGTGTTGATATCTTCGGATTTCTGAGCAAACCCCTCACACAGATCGCAGCAATTCCCCCATCTTTTTCCTGCATCGTCCAGGGACAGAGGGAGTGAACCATGCCTTTCTTCTCCAACCTGGGATCCACTTCTCCCCACTTTGGCGCTGCCCTCAGTGCTTGTGCGCCACTTTGCGAACGCTCCTTGTGGGGACTGGATCCGCAAGCCGTTTTTTTGAATCACGGCTCCTATGGCGCGACCCCGAAAAAGGTGTTGCAGGCCCAGAGTGTATGGCGGGAACGCCTTGAGGCTCAGCCGGTGCAGTTTATGGGAGAGGAACTTCCTCGAGCCTTGCGGGCGGCGGCAGCAGAACTGGCCCATTTTGTCGGGGCCGAACCCGAAAATTTGGTGTTTGTGGAAAATGCCACCAGCGGGGTGAATGCCGTTTTGCGCTCGCTGCGGTTCCGGCCAGAGGATCAGATCGCCTGCACCAATCACGGTTACGGGGCCGTTCGTCAGGCATTGCAGTACATCTGTGCCCAGTGGGGAGCCATCCCAGTTGAGGCGCAGATCCCTTTCCCCATTGCGGGGCCAGAGCAGGTTATCGCGGCCTTCGAGGCCATCCTCACTCCCCAAACTCGCCTGGCGGTGTTGGATCACCTCACCTCGCCTACGGCTCTGATCTACCCCCTGCCTGAGCTGATCGGCCTCTGTCGGGAGCGCGGGATCCCGGTTTTGGTGGATGGCGCCCATGCCCCCGGAGTTCTCCCCTTGGAGTTGGAAAAGCTAGGAGCCGATTGGTACACCGGCAATGCCCACAAGTGGCTGTTTGCCCCGAAAGGCTGTGCCTTTTTGTGGGTGGCCCCCTATCGACAGGCCCAAACTCATCCTACGGTGATCTCCCACGGCTATGGGCAAGGGTTCACAGCCGAGTTCGACTGGGTGGGCACACGGGATCCCAGCGCTTGGTTGGCCATTTCAGCAGCCCTGGCGTTTATCCAAGGGGTGGGACTGGACAACATCCGTCAGCACAACCACACTCTGCTGCTGCAGGCGCGGCAGTTGCTCTTGGAGGCTCTTGAGGGGATCCCGCCCGCCCCCGAAAAGATGTTGGGCTTTATGGCCACCCTACCCTTGCCGCCATTTTGGCAGCAGTGGATCCCTGAGCTGCCTCTTGGGGAGCGCGCCCGTCGCCTGCACGATTACCTGTGGCACACGTACCGCATTGAGGTTCCGATCATCCCCTTCGCCGGGCAGCTTTGGGTACGCATCTCGGCTCAGGTCTACAACCATTTGGCAGAGTACGAACAGTTGGCGCTGGCCTTGCAGCGTCCGCCGCAGAGTTTTCCCGGTTGAACAGACTTCACGACATTGCAAGTATGGTTGTTTCGCCTACCGGTAACCTGCAAACTTAGAGAGGCAAAGCGCTTTCCCTTGGGTTGGGTCTGCTCGAAGAGTTCGGCTAGAGTCAGATCAGTGGCTGTATTAACGTCTCGGCGGATCCCCATGCTCTCTCTGGCTGCAACTGAACCGCATCTGAGTCCCATCGATCTGGATCGCCTGCTTACCCCTGAGATTCAGCGGCCGGCCCGCTACTTGGGCAAAGAGTTCGGTGCCGTCCACCGTCCTTGGGATTCGGCGCGGGTGCGTTGGGTGCTGAGCTATCCAGAGCTGTACGAGGTGGGAGCTTCCAACCTGGGCCACCTCATCCTCTACAACATCCTCAACGCTCAGCCGGATCAACTGTGTGACCGCACCTACTTGCCAGGCCCGGATCTGGCGGCCCGCCTGCGGCAGTTGGGGATCCCGCTGTTTGCCGTGGAGTCCCGCCGCCCTCTGCGCGCCTTTCACATCATCGGCTTCAGCCTGGCTTACGAGCTGGGGGGCACCAACATCCTGGAGATGCTGGACCTAGCCGGGATCCCGCTCAGGTGGTGGGAGCGGCAGCCCTTTACCCCGGAAGAGTGCCCTCTGATCTTTGCCGGTGGGCCAACCGCCACTTCCAACCCGGAGCCCTTTGCCGACTTTTTCGATTTCTTCGTCTTCGGAGATGGGGAAGAGGTGCTACCGGAGATCGGCAAGGTGTTGGCCGGATCCCTGTCCCAGCCTCGCCGGGCAGTGTTGCTGGAGCTGGCCCAGGTGCCGGGGGTGTACGTGCCCCAGTTTTACGAGGGGATCCCGCCTCGACCCATTGTGCCTGGGGTGCCGGAGCGCGTCCGCCGTCGGGTGGCCCTGCCTCAACCCCAATACTCCGTCGGCCTGGTGCCTTTGGTGGAAACCGTCCACGACCGCCTGGTGATGGAAGTGCGGCGGGGCTGCACACGGGGCTGCCGATTTTGCCAGCCGGGAATGCTTACCCGCCCAGCGCGGGATGTGGATCCGGAAGCAGTGGTGGAGGCTGTGGTGCAGGGCTTGCGGAGAACAGGTTACAACGAATTTTCCCTCTCTTCTCTCAGTTGCTCCGACTACCTTTCCCTGCCGGCGGTGGGAGCGGAGCTGCACAACCGTCTCCTCAGAGAACACATTGCCCTTTCCCTGCCCAGCCAGCGGGTGGATCGCTTTGATGAGCAAATTGCCGCCATCATGAAGGGATCCCGCCGCTCCGGCCTCACCTTTGCCCCCGAAGCTGGCACGCAACGGCTGCGGGACATCATCAACAAGGGCCTCACCGATGCCGACTTGATTCGCGGCATTCGCACCGCCGTCCAAGAGGGCTGGGACAAAATCAAGCTCTATTTCATGATTGGCCTGCCCGGCGAGACCGACGCCGATGTCCTGGGGATCGCCCGCACCGTCGAGATGCTGCAGCGAGAATGTGCAGCCCTGGGTCGCAAGCGGGTGGAGTTTACCCTCACCCTCTCCAACTTCACCCCCAAGCCCCACACCCCCTTCCAGTGGCACCGGGTGGACTACGCCGACGTGCAGCGCAAGCAAACCCTGCTGCAGAAAGAGCTGCGGCGGCTGCGGGGCGTCAAAGCCCACTTCACCGACATCCGCTTCAGCATCCTGGAAGACTTTATTGGCAAAGGGGATCGCTCCCTGGGACAGATGATCGAGCGGGCTTGGCGGGCCGGTGCCGGCATGGATGCCTGGTGGGAAAGCATCGACACCGCCTATGCTGCCTGGGTGAGGGCCTACTGCGGCGAAGAGGTGGATCCTGCCGCCGATCCGGTCGCCCTCTGCGCCCATCTCCCCATCCGGGAATTGGGCCTGGAGGATCCCTTGCCCTGGGATCACATCGATACCGGCATTGACAAGAAATGGCTGCAAAAAGACTACCGCCGCGCCCTGGAAGCCCTCACCGTGGAAGACTGCTCCTTCGAGGGCTGCTCCGCCTGCGGCATCTGCGGCCCCGGCTTCGGCCACAACATCGTCATTCCCCCTCCGCCCGTCCCGCCCTTGCAGAGCAAACCCACCCCCACCCCGGATCCCCTGGAGCCGGAGCCACCTGCCCAGCGTTTCCGCATCACCTACGGCAAAACCGGGGATCTGCGCTGGCTGGGCCACCTGGATCTCATGCGCCTGTGGGAACGGGCCTGTCGGCGAGCGGGGTTACCTCTGGCCTTCAGCGGCGGCTACCACCCCATGCCCCGCCTGGCCAACGCCAACGCTCTGCCCATTGGCCAGGAAGGCTATGGCGAAATCCTGGATCTGGAGCTGCTGGATCGGCCTGAAGGTCCTCTGACGCCTGAGAAACTGCGCGCCCTTCTGAGCGAACAGCTGCCCCCGGAGATCCCCATCCAAGCCGTCCAAGAAATTAGCCTTCGGGATCCCTCGGCCACCGCAGCCGTTTACGCCGCCGAATATCAGCTTACGGTGAGCTGCGAGTTGCCCAAAGCCATTTGCGTCAGCGGGACGGAGTCCTCTTGGCCTGCCTGGGTCACCCAGATCCTAGACGCGCAGGAAATCTGGATTGAAAAAACCTCCAAGTCTGGCAAGTCCTCTCCCTTCAATGCCCGCGCCCTGCTTTACTACCTAGAGTTTCAGGGCCTGACCCCCGAGGGCAGCGCTTGCCTCCTTTACCGGGGCAGTTGCCGCAACGACGGTGCCTACCTGCGGCCCACCCATCTGGTTCAAATGGCCGAGTCATTGGGGTTGCCCCACTGGACACTACAGACGGCAAAGCGGCTGCGCCTGTTGTGGGAGAACCCCCTAGCCGATCCAGATTGAGCACTTCCTCTGGGAGCAACCCAAGGGCTAAGGGTCTGTCTGGGCTGAGGGATCCCACAAGCGCTATAATGCTGCTATTGCTGGCTCCTGTCGCTGTGGGGCTCGCCAGGCATCAACTTGACCAAAGGCGGGGTGAGCAGCAGGCAAAAGCTGGGCCGGATTTTGGAATGGAGACACTCTTAACTCAGTACCCAGGGCAGGTAACAGGCGTGATGGGGTCGAGTCGATAGGCGCAACAAAAAGGTGTGCCCCTTCGACCTAGCCCAGATCTCAATCTTACCCTGAGAAGGTGCTTCTTTCCCCGTGCAAACCCTGCCTTGTTGTGGACTCGGGCTAGGCCGCACAACTGGGGTTCTGCGATGGGCCAGCCTCCAATCTCCCGGAGCGGAGCCGTCTTGCTTTCTGAGCCTATTCAATAATCTCCATGCAAACCTCACCCCATCCATTCATCTCATCCGATGAGCTTTTATCCCCACAGCAGAAGCCCCCTGCTGTACCCACCAAGGCCAGCATTGGGCAGTTTACATAACTCGCCTCACCCATTGGAGAGCAAACAAAGCCAAGCGTCAAAGCAGAGCTGAGGGTAATGGACAGCCCCATGATGAGTCAATCCTGGTCAAAGAAACTTAAGCGGATCCCGGCAAAAGGACAACACCTCGCCAGAATGAGGGTTCAACCCGTAACCGCGTGCCCTTGGGGCGGGGAGGGAAGTTAATGCCCAGGCAGATTGTCATTGCCGAGCAACATCGAGTGGCAGCCGTCTTCGCCGAAGATCAAGTGCAGGAGCTGATCGTCGCCAGCGGCGCTCACCAAGTGGGAGACGTTTACGTCGGAATCATCGAGAACGTTCTGCCCAGCATCGATGCCGCTTTCGTCAACATCGGCCCTGCAGAGCGCAATGGGTTTATCCACGTCAGCGACCTGGGCCCGCTGCGCCTCAAGCGAAGTCATGCCTCGATTTCTGAGCTGGTCTTGCCGCAGCAAAAGGTGCTGGTACAGGTGATGAAAGAGCCTACCGGCAACAAAGGGCCAAGGCTTACCGGAGATTTGGCCTTTCCAGGGCGGTATTTGGTGTTGCGACCCTACGGAAAAGGCGTTCATCTGTCCCGCCGCATTGAGGATCGAGAAGAACGCAACCGTTTGAAGTCGCTGGCCATTTTGATTAAACCCCCGCAGATGGGCCTGTTGGTGCGCACCGAAGCGGAAGGTGTGTCCGAAGAAGCGATGATCGACGACCTGGAGCAATTGAAGAAACTCTGGGAAGATATTCAACAGCAGTATCAGGCAGCACGGGGGCCGGGGCTACTCAACCGGGATGACGACTTTATTCAGCGGGTGCTGCGGGATGTTTACTCCGACGATGTGAACCGTATTGTGACCGACTCTGCGGCAGGAGCGAAGCGAGTCCGTAGCTATCTGCAGGGCTGGAACAAGGGCCAAATGCCCCCTGGTGTCGTTGTCGATGTCCACCGCGAGCCCACCCCCATTCTGGAGTATTTTCGGGTCAACGCGGTTATTCGGCAGGCGCTGCGGCCACGGGTGGATCTGCCCTCTGGTGGCTACATCATCATCGAGCCCACCGAGGCCCTGACGGTAATTGATGTTAACTCGGGCTCCTTCACCCAATCGGCCACTTCTCGGGAGACAGTGCTGTGGACAAACTGTGAGGCGGCTACCGAGATTGCCCGCCAATTGAGGCTGCGCAACATTGCCGGTGTGATTGTGGTGGACTTCATCGATATGGATTCCCGCCGCGACCAGTTGCTGGTTTTGGAGCATTTTAACAAGGCCCTCTCCAGCGACAAAGCTCGCCCACAGGTGGTCCAACTGTCGGAATTGGGGCTGGTGGAGCTCACCCGCAAACGGCAGGGGCAAAGCCTTTACGAGATCTTCGGCTATTCTTGCCCCACCTGCGAGGGGCTGGGGATCCTAGCCCGCTTGCCGGGGGCCGAGCCAGGGCATCTGTTAACAATAGAAAGCGGCCTGACGGTAACGCTACCCACCGAGGCGGAAGGAGGGGATGAGGAAGAGGCCGGCCCGATCCTGCCCCGCGATGGCAACCCCCAACGGGCACGCCTGCGAGTGGGGAGCGATGGGCTGTCTCGAGGCGATAGCCGTGCGCTGCTGCGGCGGTCGCGCTCTGCCCCCGGACAACGACGCCCCAGCCCGGATCCCTTTACGACTTCAGACGATCTGGAGGAAGAGCCACGGGTTGAAACGGGACGCAAGCGTCCCCGCGAAGACTGGGGGGATCCCCGCACCGGCCAGCGCCTCGTTACGCGGAGCCCAGATACTCCTGCAGACGAGGAAACCCCGGAGCCGCTTGGGGACGATCTCTTGCAACCGGCAGGGGGCGGAGCAGACCCAAAGCGTCGAGAACCCCGCCGTTCTGGCCCTGGGGAAGAGGCAGAATCCACCGCACGCAAAGACCACGCTCCCCCAGCCCGCACCGTTCGCGCCAGCGGGACGGAGTCCTCAGAAGGCCGTCCGGCTCCGGTACGGCAAACCGTCACCGTGGAGATGACCCCGTTACAACAACGGGTCTACTCGGAGTTGGGGCTGTCGCCGCTGTTGCTGCTTGACCAGCCGCCGCCTTGGGGCCGAGACACGGCGGTTAGGGTGGTTCTGCCGGGAACTCTAGAGGCGGAAAGTCCGCCCAGGATGGAGACTGAGGCAACTTCTCAGACAGAGGAGTTGGCGCCCGAACCGGAGGCTCTGCAGGAGAAGGAGCTGCTGGACAACCTCTCTCCACCCGAACTTTCTGAACCCGAAATCCCTTCTGCTGAATCGTTCGTGCCAGCAGTGCAGAGCAGCTTGGCCGAGCCAGCCGCGGAACTGGGGATCAGCCCTGCCCAGCAATCTCCAGCAGCCTCCAGGCGACGGCGCTCCCGCAGCAGTTAGGCGCTGCTCTCAAGCCCAGGGGCAGGCATGGGAGTATGGTGGAGCGGGCAAGGCCGAGTTTGATCTGGGAGGGATCCCTTTGGCAGCAAGGGATCCTGCGGGTGGCGGGGGTGGATGAGGTGGGGCGGGGAGCCCTGGCTGGGCCAGTGGTGGCGGCGGCGGTGATTTTGCCGGCCCAGATGGATCCCAAAGCACTGGAGGGAGTGAGGGATTCCAAACAACTGCGTCCGCAGCAACGCGCTCAATGGGCGGAACGGATTCGGCAGGTGGCTTTGGCTGTGGGCGTTGGCAGTGCCTCTGCTGCTGAGATCGACCGGCTCAACATTCGCCAGGCCACGGTGCTGGCCATGCAGCGGGCTTTGGCCGAGTTGGATCCAATCGAACACATTTTGCTGGATGGATTGCCGCTGGCCGAGCTGGGATCCCGGCAAACGGCCCTGGTCAAGGGGGATCACATCAGCCTCTCCATTGCCGCTGCTTCAGTTGTGGCCAAAGTCTGGCGAGATGCCTTGATGCAGAGCTGGGATCGGCAGTACCCCGGCTACGGCTGGCGCACCAACGCTGGCTATGGCACGCGGGAGCACCGACTGGCGTTGCAGAACTTGGGGCCCACCCCGCAGCACCGCCGCAGCTTTGCCCCCTTGGCAGAACTGAAAGTCAGCAGATATGATGGTTAATGCAGTTGCATTGCCCACGTAGCTCAGTGGACTAGAGCACTGGGTTCCGGTCCCAGGTGTCGGAGGTTCGAATCCTTTCGTGGGCGTCTTCAGGCATATAAGTTCAGCCATATAAGTGGGCAACATACTCTCCGTACCCGTTGTAGGGCAAGGTGGGAACGATTTGCCACTGGGAACGGGATCCGAAACCGATCAAGACTTCCTGCTCCTGTGACCAGCGGGGGTGGGGCACCCTAGGATCCACATTGGCCTCAAATCCATACTCCTCAGGGGCGAGGGTATTCCAAAACGTAGAGGGTTGATGATCCAAAAACTCGATTTTGACGATGGATTTTCCCCCCTTAAAGCCATACTTCCAGGGAACTACCATGCGAATTGGCGCTCCGTGCTGTTTGGGCAACGGCTTGCCATAAACGCCGAGGGCAAAAAAGGCCAACTCGTTGGCCATTTCCTCGATCCGCAACCCTTCCGTGTAGGGCCAAGGCAAGTTGGGGGGCCAGATTGGGCCAGGCATAATTTCCGGATCGTAAAAGGAAGTGAAGCGGACAAATCGAGCCGTCGGCAAAGGATCCACCCGTTCCAGCAACAGCCGCATCGGAAAGCCCAACCACGGCACCACCATCGCCCAGGCTTCCACACAGCGAAAGCGATAGATGCGCTCTTCGAGGGGGAAGTTAAACAGATCTTCCAGGCCCAACCGCTGAGGATGCCGCACCAGCCCGGTAATCTCGACAGTCCAGGGATCCGTGGGCAAAGCCTGTGCAGCCCGCCAGACGCGCTTTCCGGAGCCAAACTCGTAAAAGTTGTTGTAACGAGTGGCTACAATCTCCTCGGTGACGGGCCTGCCCACATCCGAAAAGTGGGGGTTGAGTGGGATCCCCCTCAGCTCTCGTTCTACCGAGGGAGCAGCTCCCCTGCTGCCAAACCCAAAAATAGAAAAACTGGCTCCCACCCCAACGGATCCCAGTTGCGCTAGAAATTGCCGCCGGCTGAAAAACATCTCTTCTGGAGTGACCTGTGCCTCTCGTTGCCAGGGGTGAGGAACTCGGATCCCGAACATCCATCAGCCATCCTTTGATTCAGAGTCAGGGAAAAAGTCTGCCGCCCGAACTACTACATCCTAAATGAATTACTACATCCTAAACGGATCTAAGCCGACATTCCCCGAGCTCGTTTCCAGCGCTGCCCCATGTGTAGTCATTTCAAATGTAGTCATTTCAAACAGCAATGAAACGATTTGTTATGTCTGTCCCTGGCTCCCCTCTCCTTTTGAGAGAGGGGTTGGGGGTGAGGGAAACCCTGCAGGCTGGGATGATCGGTGACGAAATCACGGTATAGCCGTGTTGGCTGAGTCCGTGCTGCTGGAAAAAAGTGTGGGGATCAGCTAAGGACTTGAGCTGGGCTCCGGCAAAACGTAGATGGACTCCACTTGCCGCCCTGCCGATGGCACTGCCTGGATGGTGCCCTTGTCGATGTGGTAAATGACTTTCTCTGCTTGCAACTGATTCTCCCCTTGGTTGATGATGACCTGGCCCTCCAGCTCAATGCGTTGCTCCTGGCTGTAGTAAACAGCTCTTTGGGCACGGGCCGTAAGCCGCTCGGCAGGAAAACTGAGGGTGACATTGCCGATGGCCGTAAAAACCCCTGTGTTGGCGTTGGCCTCCTGCACATCGGCGCTGATGCTGATGGCACGGGGATTCTGACCCCAAGCCGGGATTCCAAGGGCCAGCACCACACCCACAGCCCAGCCCAGCGTCCCTAGCCGCTGCCAACCCTTCCGGTCAAACGCCATCTCCAAAGCCATGCCCCATCACCCCGTCAAACCACCCCAGCAGCCAGTCTAGCTTCTCAATCCTGGTCATAATGGCGGGGCAGCCTACTGATCCGTTCCCTTTCCCCCCTGGGGCAGAGCTTGGGCAAGCTGTCTTTCCAATTCGGCAACGCGCTGCATGAGCTGTCGGTTGGCTTCCAGCAGCTCCCGCGCCTGGCTGTTGAGATAGGGATCCGATTCCCACCAATTGATGCCGATCTCCTTGGCCTTATCCACCGAAGAAATCAGCAGGCGAATGCGCACATTCAGCAACTCCACATTGCCCACCGAAACGGTGATGTCTCCGGCGATCACAATGCCCTTGTCCAGCACCCGCTCCAGCACATCGGCCAGCGAGGAGCCATGAGTAGCCGTGGTCAAGGGTTGAGAGCTAATCGGCACAGGGTTAATCGACCTCCAAAGCGTACCAACAGGCAAAAGACTCAGCCAGGCAGTTGGTCTAGCAGATAATTCAGCAACTGGGATCCCTCTTCATAGCGCTTGCCAGCCCGGGGCAACAGCACATCCGCACACAAAGCGCGAAAATCGGCATTCTCTTTGCTAACTGCCAGCTCATGTTCCTTGACAATGCGCCCGATCATCAAACAACTGCGCAGGCTGGGGTGGCGCGTCAGATCCAACTTGCGGCGAAAAGCCCGCACAATGTGGACGATCTTGAGTGCATCGGGGCCGGATAAGCCTATTCGCGAGGTGAGAATCTCCTTTTCGGTCTCGATGTCCGGTTCCCCCATATCGATGGTGATCATCCGATCCAGCAGCGCATCTTGGGCCTTGTGAACCCCAGTGTATTCCTCCGGGTTAGAGGTAAAAATGGCCCGGAACTGGGGATGCACCCGCAGATATTCCGAGCGGTTGCTGTCCGGCGGCAACACCAGCAGCCTCTCCTCCAGAGCACTCAGGAGAGCATTGTTGGCCTCAGGGCGGGAGCGATTGAACTCGTCGTAGATGAGGGTAAACCCCTCTCGGCAAGCCAAGGTGAGGCGGGCATCCACCCAGCGCTGCTGCACATCCTCCTCCGTCTTCACCACCGAGTGAATGAAGTTGTCCACCACCCGCCGATGGGTAAAGCCGGTGCGCCCCCCAATGAGGTCGGAAGAATCGAAGCGGTCATCCCCATAGATCAGCATGATGGGGCGGCCCAGCAGGCTGGCCAGGTGCATCGCCAAAGTGGTTTTGCCCGTACCCGAAGGCCCCCGCAAGTGCACCGCAAAGCCCGATTGCAAATAGCGCAAAGCGCGGCGAGTAATCCGCTCAATATAGGGGGTGTTCACGAACTGGCGGGGACGCGCCTGCAGAACCGTGGCCATAGAGATACCCAACCTCTTTGCTGCCCTAGACTCTTTTGCCTTGACTATAGCCCGGATGTTCTCCCTGCGCTCTGTTCAACTAAACTGCGACCGCCCCCGACACCATGCGCCGCAACGTGACCAAGATTTCCGAGGGATCCACCCCCAGATCCACCGCGCCGCGGGCCAACAAATCCCGCACCCGTTCCCGATCCCCAATTACCTGCAGCAGGGTCAAGTTGGGATCCTGCGCTTGTAGATCACTCACATACTTGTTGACATAGTCAAGGATGGGATCCACCTGTTTCTCAACAGTAGGCGGAACTTCAGGGGGTTCAGGCGTTATTAAACCCTCCGAGGGCTGGGGCTGGGGAACAGAGACGGGAGCAGGCGGCTCCACCGGGGCTTGGTCTTTGGCTACGGGCGTTGAGTCAGAGGCAGATATTGGCGCCTCACCGGCAATCTCAACGGAACTGCCAGAACCTTCACCGGAAATGGAGACCTCAGGTTCTGGGGCGAGGACAGGAATCCCATTGCCCCACACCTGCTTATGCAACTCCGCCCGGAAAGTGGCCAGGGATCCCCGCAGGGCCTGGGCCTGAGCTTGCTGTTCCTGGGCCATCTGAGCCAGCTCCTGTCGAGCCATTTGCCGGAGAGCCTGTACCCACTGCCGCAAATCGGCGCAAAAAGACTGCCGCGCTTGCTGAGTTTTGTCGGCCATCGCCTGCCGAGCCTGCGTATAGGTGCTCAGCAAATGCTCCACAGCCGCAGTCAAGTTAGCCCGGAAAGCCTGCAATTGCTGCCGGCTGACTTCCAATTGAGCAGCTCGTTCCTGCTCCAGGCGAGCCAGACTCTCTGCCACCGACTTGGCCCGCTGAGCCGCCGCTTCCGAACGGGAGCATTCGTCCAGGGATCGCCTCACAGCCCGCTCCTGCCTCAGTTTCTGCAATTGGCTGCGGGTTTGCTCCGTCTGGTGCCGTATTGCTTCTTGTCGTTGCTGGCGGCGCTGCCCCAGCTCAACCATCAGGGCTTGGTGCTGCTCTAGGCGCTGCTGCCGGGATCGGCTTAACAAACTTCGATTCTGAGCCACCCGCTGGCTGCGGGCCATGGCCCATTGTTCCTGCAAACTCATGATCTCCAATCCCTCACGTCGTTTTCAATGCTTGGGTGGATACAGCTTCTCTGCCTGTTCCCAACTCGATGGCACTGCCAACCTGTAGCTCAGTGCGGCTGCAAGACTCAATCCTCGAACAAAACCCGCAGAAGCAAGGCAGAGACCGGCGGTGGATCCCTGCCTCGCTTTCCGACGGCTAGCTTCCTACGCCTCCGCCCAGAGAGCATAACTCATCCAACCATTGCGATGCTCAAGGCGAGAGGGTTGTGGGCACTTTCCTTGGTTGAGTGATTTTGGTTAGGCAGATTTAGACGGCAGGAGCAGCAGCAGTAGCCGTCAGACCCACAGCCTCAGCGTATTTCAGGTAGGTTTCCACGGAAGCCACAACGACGCGGGCTTCAATGGCCAACAGCTCGATCCCAACCAAAGAAACCCGCACCCAGGCATCGACCACGATACCTTTATCCAAGATGCGATCGATCACTTCGGCCAAGCTGGACGAGGAGTTCACTTTCTCTACTGCCATAACGATCTCTCCTGCACTGATACTGCTGATACTGATGAGGGTTGAAAAGGACAGACAACTCGGCGGCAAAATGGCATGTAGAAGGGATCCCAGCTGAGGATTCACCTTCCCTAGGGCGACAGCCGCACCCTCTATCACCCTAGCCCTATTGTGCTGGCTTTTTTCGGGGAGAACACCCGTAGATTCGCTTAAAAAAGACGGCGAACTCGAAAGGTTTACCGCTTTTCTAAGCGCCATCCCCCCTACATAGTACTCGCCAGCAGAAAAAATGGGCAAAGATGAGGGCGAGTTTTGAGCCCAAGTTGTGGAAGTGTGGTGGAGGGGCAGTGGGAAGCGGCAGGGATCCCCTATACTGGGGGCAGTGGGCTTGCTGACATACCGTTTCTCGCTGGCTGATAGGGCTGTCGTGACCGATTTCAACACCGGGATCCCGAGCGTGCGTCGCCTGCAGAAGGTCATCAAGGATCGGGAAACCCTCGAGGTCAAACTCAATACCGGAGATGTCTTCGTCGGCCAGTTGCGCTGGCAGGATCCCGATTGCCTCTGTTTAGCCGATGCCGAGGGGCGGGAGTCGCTGCTGTGGCGGTCTGCCATTGCTTTCATCAAGGTCAGGCCTCAGTCTTAAGTACTGCTCCGGATCCCTGTACAGCTCTTCTTCCCAATTTTTGAATAAATCTTTACAACAACTCAGGGCTTTTCTGTCTCCCTCTGAGGGCAGTTTTCTCCAGTTGACCCACTCCTGCTGGGTTTTTGGAGCGGTTGACTACCCTGCCGTCGCCCTGAGTCTATCCCAAAGCCGTCCCCCATTGCTCCGCAACGCTGTTGCAACTGCGTCAGCGGGCCGTAGGCCTTGAGGACGAGGCTTTAGACCCAGTTTTTTGGTAAAAGTGCCAATTAAGAAGGGTATGATAAGGAGTGTTAAAAAATCTGATCTCTCCTCACCCAACCATGACGACTGCCCCCATTGAGATACCTCTTCAGCCTGCCGCCCAACGGCATAATCACTACAGCCGCGAAGACTTTTTTCGCTTTGACCTCTCCCAGGGATCCCTTGTGGACTGGACGGGTGCCCGCAATGTCTTGGTGAGCGAAGACTTTATTCTGGGCTTGCAGCAGGGCCTGGAAGAAGAAGTGGGAGATGCCTCAGCTTCTCTGATGTACACCATTGGCCGAGAGTGGGGACGCAACGATGCCCTCCATTTTTCCCGCTGGTTTGAGGAGGAATATCGGCGCCACCCCAAGCAGAGTAATCTCATGTTTCTCTTGGAAACCTGGTGGTGGCCTCTGACCTCCCAAGGATGGGGGCGCTGGGAGGTAGAAACCGAGAGTCGGCGGCAAGGGTTTATTTTCATCAACCTCTTTGACTCCGCCGTGGCCCGCACCCTGGGGGATGTCGGTAAACCTGTCTGTCATCTTTACGCCGGATTGTTTGCCGGCTTTTTTAGCACCATGGTGGAACGGCAACTGAACTGCATCGAGATCCAGTGCTATTCTATGGGGGAAAGCTACTGCAAGTTTTTGCTCGGCAGCAAAGATCGCATCGATGCGGCTGCCTTCTGGCTGAACGAAGGGGCCAGTGCCAGCGAAATTGCCCAAAAATTGCGTTCAGGCCAGGGAGTAGCCAAGGCATGACCTGGAAGATTACTTTAGAAGATTCGGTGCAAAGCTTTTTTGCCCGTCTAAATTGGGATAACCGCCCCCTACAGATGCGCTCTCTGCCAATGCCTTTTCTGCAAGTGCGGGAGCATTTTGGTTCCATCCCCTGGGCGGGGGATCCCCTGAGTTTGGCTGCGCATTCTCTGGGATCCCTGTCGGCAGCACCAGAACCCGAGCCGGCAGAAGAACAGATCACCTTGGCAGATCTGTTCAGCTTGTTTTGAGTCTCCTAGCACCCACTGACATCCGGAAGAAGCGAGATGGTAAGCCCCTTGGAGCAGATGCTGATCGAGTCGGAAGCCCGCTACCTCAAGCCAGAGGAGCTGGAGCATCTGAAGGCCTATGTTCTCGGCTGGCCAAAACGACAACATGTGTACCGAGTTTTGCGGGAACGGGAGAGCCAGGTGGTGAGCAAAACCCTAGATGCCCTGCAAAAGGAGATGCCCGACCTTTCTCCCCAAGTGTTGGATCTGTGCCGGCGACACCTGCTGTTGCTGCTGCGTCACAGCGCTATGGCCATGTTGCTGCAGGACGAAAACCTCCTGAAGGAGCGGCTGATCGAGTGGATGGAAGAAGAGGTGCGCCTGTACGGACTGCAGAGGGTTTATGAGGTTGCCTATCGGATTTTCCAGCAAGAGCTGAGAGACCATTTGGCTCCTGGAGAGTTGGAGTTTATCCGCCCTTTGATCACCCAGGTACAGGTGGCCTTGCTGTTTTAGAGCTAGATACTTTTTTGTTTTTTGCATTTTTCGGTGCTAGAGCGCTCTATCTCAACTAGCCGGAGACTTCAGTGTCGTTGGAGTTAATGTTAGCGTTGTAGTAAATCTGCCCAAGGGGTATTCAATTGCTGGAGGGATCGCCATAAGATTTGGAGCGTAAACAACCGTTCTCCCAGCTCAACAACCAACGAACTGTCAACTGCACCCTGCTCCTATTTGGATGCTTAAAGCTCAATAACGACTTGGATTGGATAACCAGGGGATCCCTTATGACCGGCACTAGCTCTATCTCCAATGGCTCAGTCACCTTTGATCCCTACACGCCCGTTTTGGCCAACTACTACACACCCAGCGCTTATCTGCGAAGCGATTTGGAATCGGGCTTACTGGAAAGTCGCCACGGTGAACGTCTCTTGGCCCTTCCAGAAGCATTGCTGCGGGGCATCTACACGGGCCTGGAATACGAGACTGGCCAGGCTGCTCGTTTGGTATTGCGCAACTGTGGTCGGATGTGGGGCAAGGAGTTTTTCCGCCGTTTTGCCCAAGAACTCTCCGACTACTACCAGAAGCCTTTGGCCGAGCTGGAGATGGGCCTTTTCCTGCAAAGTCTGAGACAAGCTTGGAAAACTCATGGCTGGGGATTGATCGAGATCGACTGGACTTACAAAGATCAAGGAGTGCTGGTGGTGTCGATTCGCAATTCTCCCTTCGCTGCCGTCACGCCTCCCCATTTCAAGCGGCCGATGGGCTTTCTGGAGGCAGGGCTGTTGGCCACCTGGTTTAGCCAGCTAACCGGCCAGGATTTGCTCTGCGTGCAAACCGCCAGCGAGGCTTTGGGAGCGAAGAGCAATTTGTTTGTCGTAACCGCTGCTGCCCGCCTCAAAGAGGGAGAAGCCTGGGTGGACTCCGGCCTCAGCCACGAGCAGATCCTGGAAAAGCTCCTGCAGCCCAGCTAGGCGATGGGGGCTGGTTTTCCCCAGAGGGATGGGATCCCAACAGGGATGAGTCTGTATAATTTTCTGGAAGCGAGGCGAGCTCAAGCGCACGAGGGTGTGGCCATTGGGGTGGCGAGTCAGAGCAATTCGGGGAGCCATCACCGTACCTACAAACAGTGCCGAGGCCATTGGCGCGGCGGTGGCTGAGCTGCTGGATACGCTAGAGCACCGCAACGCCCTCGATCCGGCTGAGTTGGTCAGCGTTATTTTTTCTGTTACTCCTGATTTAAATGCAGCTTTTCCCGCCCAGTTTGCTCGTCGTCGCCCCGGTTGGGAGTCGGTGCCTCTGTTGGATGTGCAACAGATGGAGGTGAGCGGCGACTTACCCCGTTGCATTCGGGTTTTGATCCAGTTGAATACTCCACTTGCTCAAGCGGACATGCAGCATGTTTATCTGCGAGGTGCCCGCGAGTTAAGGCCAGATCTCAGCACTGTTTGATCGATCCATACAGCACCAGCACAGGGTTGACACTCTCACCGACTAAAGTCGGGGGATTTCTACACTGGAGGTGGGACAGTCTGTTGCCATGGGCAACATGGGGCATGATGGATCCCGGATTTGCCCCGCTTATTCTGGGGGAAAAGAATGGCTTAACTCAAGTTGATCCGGGTCGTATCACTACTGATTTGGGAAGGCGCAGAACATCCAGATTCACTCATAGACTTACTTGGACTTACAGTCATTTTAAACAGGTATGAAACATTTCCATCCAGCTCCCCTTTCTTTTTAGGAGATGGGGTGATGGCAGCGGCACAGAGCACTTGGGGGGCTTCTCAATTAGCTTAAAATGACTCTACTTAAGATAAGAGTAGATCTGAGAGCTCAAGGAGACAGCTTTTCTCGCAGACGGTTTTCCCACTGTTGCAGTTGCTCTTGGCGAGCGGCCACCTCTGCTTCGCGACGGCTCAGCTCTTGGCTTTGCCGAGTCAAGGATTGCCGCCAGCTTTCAATCTCCGACAGATCCACCAGACTGTGGGTTCGGGATAGGTTGTGCAACATCTCCACCAGCTTCATGGCTGCCTCTTCCACCCGCCGTACCTGCCGCTCTTCCGAAAGCTCAACCAGCAGCAACACCCCAATGTTGTAAGGGCCAACCTCTTTGCAGGTGACCCCTTCTGGCTTGCGCAGCGGCATCCAAACACCGTCCTCGGCCTGCCGGGCCAAGAGCTGCAGCTCCCCCTGGCCGAAGAGACTTTTTTTGTGTACCCGTGCCAGATACAGCATGGAACATGCAGGAAGATGCTGCCGATTTTAGCACCGATCCCTTTTATTGAAGAGGGATCCCGTCCCTACACCCAAACCTGGGTTTTGTTGTCCGTGCCACCAGGAGGATCAATGCTAGGATCGGCTGTGGAATGGATAAGGCTCAACGCTCTCCCGTCTTCATCGTTTAGGGATCCCTGGCATGTTTCTCACCCAAAGCCCCTACTTTTTGATGGCAGCGCTGGTGGCGATTGCCAGTGGAGCCATCTTCGCGGTTCGGTTCATCAAGCGCGAGGCCTCCGCTGAGTACGACGTGATTTTTGCCACGATGGGCCTGATCTATTCCGTCTGCTTGCTCTTGGAAGGTCAGCGGCTCATCCCGTTGCTGTTCTTTGCGCAGGTGTTGCTGGCGGTGATGGCCGGCTGGTTTGCCATCGAAACCTTCCGTTTGCGGATTCTCTTAAGCGAAAAAGCACGGCAGGTGGGCGGGGCTCGTCCGACCGTTCGGCGGCAAGGCTTCAGCCGCACCTATCCCCCGGATGGCTATGCCCAAGGACGCACGGTTTCCACTCGAGCCGAGGGATCCCGTATCCGCGATACATCCTCTTACAGTCGCTCCATTCCTGGGCGCAGTGGTGAAGATCCTAGCCGTCGCCCCAGGCCCCAACTGACCGGCGATACCCGTGTGCGTCCACGCCGCCGACCCGAAGGGGATGAGTATTACGAGGAACCAGGGGTCCGCCCGCGTCAGGATACGGACTACGATGAACCAGCACCGCCGCCAGAGGCCCGCCGCCCCCGTCGTCCTGCCACCGAAGAGTATCCAGAGGATGTGGATGTGCAGGAAGAGCGCAGCACAGGTACAGCTACTCGTCGCCGTCCCCCACGGTTGCCCCAAGACCAAGGGGAAAGCTACGCAGATGAACCCCCCCGCCGTCCTTCCCGCCGCGTTGTCGAAGTAGAGCCAGTAGAGGTGGAGCCAGAAGAGTATGATGACGATCTGTTCTGATAGGCTCTCAATGCCGATCTGAACTTGATAGAAGCAGCGCCAGGGTCAATTAGTCGGATCCCTCAGCCTGTGTTGCGCATCCCGGCGGCAATGCCGTTAATGGTAAGTAAAGCTCCACGCAGAAGTTCAGCTCGGTCGTAGCGTGTTCGTCCGGTGCGGGATCCCTGACGCTCCCGCAGGCGCTTGAGGAGAGAGACTTGAATAAAGCCCAAGGGCACAATAGAGCGGTTGCGCAACTGCACCGAGCGCTTCAAATAAGGGTCGTTCTCCAACAGTTCCCTGTGGCCCGTAATCTGCAACACTATTGTGCGAGTACGGTGCATTTCTTGGGCAATACACTCAAACAGCTCCATCGCCCGCTCTAGACGCTCTGGAGAGCTCATCTCCCGCACGTAGTGACGCGCTATTTGCAGATCCACTTTGGCCAGAGTCATCTCCACTTTGGAGATCACCATGCGGAAGAAAGGCCATTCGCGATAGAGGTGCTGCAGGTGGTTGAGGTTGTGCTCGCCCCTGGCCACGTATTCTTGTAGGGCGGTGCCAACCCCATACCAGGCCGGCAAGAGAAAGCGGCTTTGCGTCCAACTGAATACCCAGGGAATGGCCCGCAGGGATCCGATGTCTTTTTGGCTACCGCTGCGGCGGGCGGGACGGGAGCTGATCTGCAGTTGGCTGATCTCTTCAATGGGGGTGACCTCGTGGAAAAACTCCACAAAGCCCTCCTGCTCGTAGACCAGGTTACGGTACACCTGCCGGGAGCGCTCCGCCAAGGATTCCATCAGGCGCGACCACTCGTGCAGATCGTTGGGGTAGGTGCGCAGTAGGCTGGCCTGGATCACGGCGCTGGTGACGGTTTCCAGGTTAAAAATGGCTAGATCCTGGAGGGAATACTTGGAGGCCAACACCTCTCCCTGTTCGGTAATTTTGATGCGGCCCCCCACACTGCGCCCTGGCTGAGCCAAGATGGCCTCGTAAGCCGGGCCCCCTCCACGGCCCACCGAACCGCCCCGGCCATGGAAGATCTGCAGCTTCACCCCGTAGGATTCGGCCACCGTCTGCAGGCGTTGTTGAGCCTTGTAAATCTCCCAGTTGCTGCTCAAAAAGCCGGAATCTTTGTTGCTATCGGAGTAGCCCAGCATCACCTCCTGTAGATTCCCCTGCTGAGCCAAGTACTGGCGATAGAAAGGGATCTCCAGCAACTGCCGCAAAACTTCCGGGGCCCGCTTCAGGTCTTCGACGGTCTCAAACAGCGGCACCACCGCCAGGGATCCGCGACCACTGATGGGATCGTAGAGCCCCACCTCCTTGGCCATCAGCAGCACCTCCAACAGGTCGCTCAACTGGCGGCTCATGCTGATCACATAGGTTTGGCAAATGGCCAAGCCGAATTCCTGCTGCATGCGGCGCAGGGTGCGAAAGGTGGCGATCAGCTCTGCTGTCTTATCGGAAAAGGCAATCTCCAGCGGTATCAGAGGCCGACGGGTTTGTAGCTCCTGCAGGAGAAAGGCGGTTTTTTCCTCTTCCGTCATCTCGTTGTAGGGACGCGGCAAAATGCGCAGGTACTCGAAAATCTCCGTGAGAGCGGCTTCGTGGTAGCTGCTGTCTTGGCGGATATCCAGATGGGCCAGGTGAAAGCCAAACACCTGTACCTGTTGAATGAGATGATCCAACTGACGGCAGGAAAGGCCGCTGTTTTTCAAGCTTTTCTGGATAAGCTGCAAGTCGGCCAGAAATTCTTCTGCGTTGGCATAGGCGTTGTCCACAGGGGGAGGGGTGGGCAAACAAGCGGAGTCGGCCAAGTTGCGGTTGCGCTCCCGCGTTAACTCCAGCCGCCGCTGAATGTAGCTGAGCTTGAGGCGGTAGGGCTCTTGGCGGTATTGCAGCGAAAACGATTCGTAAACCTCAGGCATGAGGCGGTGATCCTGCTCAAGGGCATCCAGCAGTTGGCTGTCCACATCCCCCCAGTGCAGGGAAATGCTCAGGGTTTTGGTGAGAGCCTTCACCGATTCGATGTACTTGCCCAGGATGAGGTTGCGCTGATAGCGAGCCGTTTGCCAGGTAACATCGGCGGTGACGGAAGGGTTGCCATCCCGATCCCCGCCTACCCACGAGCCGAAGTTGCAAAATCCTGCCGGCGGTGGCTCGACGCTGGGAAAAGCTTTTTTCAGGCTGCGGCTGAGGTACTCGTGCAGCAGGGGGATGGCCTGAAACAACACCTCTTCAAAATAGTGCAAAGTGTAATCGACTTCGTTCAAAACAGTCGGCTTGGACTGATGCAACTCGTCGGTGCGCCACCAAAGCAAAACTTCTTCCGCCATCTGTTCTTTTATCATCTGGGCCTGCAAAGGCTGGGTTTGTTCTGCCCAATCCAGTTGGCCGAGCAAGCGAGAGAAAGCTCGTTGCTTCTCGCGAATGGTGTGGCGGACGATCTCGGTGGGGTGGGCGGTAAAAACCATGCGAATGTGCAACTGCTCCAGCAATCTGCGCAGTAGGCCCGGCGGCACCCCTTGAGCCCGCAGGTAAGGGAACAGCCGTTCAAATTTTTCGTTTTCTCGCACGGTACGTTGTTGGCTATCCACCATGCGCATGTCCGAGTCTTCTGCCCGTTCGTAGTGCTGTTCAACAATGTTGATCAACTGGAAGAAGAGGGCAAAGGCCCGTGCCGTTTGGATGGTGGCGTCGAGGCTGAGGTACTCGATAATTTGTAGTACCTCTGGGATCGGGTACTCCAGGGCTTGTCCTTCTGGGGAACACATGGAACGCAGTCGCTGCAACAGATCCACCAGAGACTGACCGCACTCCTGCAGGATCACCGATTCCCAGAGTTCTTCCACCAATTGCAGGCGACGGTTCAACAGGTTGTTCCTGCGGTTGAAGGCTTCGTTGACTTGAAGGGAATGGGCCAAGGGATCCCGTTCCCCAAACAGGGATGCCTCCTTCAGCCCGTTGGCAGAACCCGCTGCCCCCTCTGCAGCGGTCAGGTGGGGGGAAGAGGTCATGAAGGCAGCTCCTAGAATAACCATCCCAATATTAGAGCCTGTTTGTCGAAACGGCAGATGTAGCAGGTATCACGCTCAGATTGCGGTCTTCTCCGCGTCGGATTTTGTAGTTGAGCCTACAAATTGCAAGAAAAAAGTGTTTTACCTTGCCGCAATACCGGTCTAACGCCTTGTTGACAGGAGTTCTGGTGGCTGCCACCCTGTTTATCAACGCACATCTGCTGGATCCCGACCAGGGATTGGACGAGATCGGGCAACTGGGTTTTCACGTCGGTGGGGGATTTTTGTCTGCCGGCGGATGAGGCGGGGATCCGCTCAGGGGTGACCACGGTGGTGGAGGCGGGGATCACCTTCCCGGCGTTTTGTGCAACGGTGGTGTCAACTGCCCAGACGCGGGCTTATGCTTTCATCGATCCCTCTCTCCTCTACATCGCCACTTCGGATTTCATCGCCCATCGCCTCAGGCTGGCTGTGGATTGGAAAAATCAAGATCTGGATCGGGCCAGAGCAGTGATCGAGGCCCATCGCCAGGTGGTGGTTGGCCGCAAGGCTCGTCCCACCCTCAAGCTGGGAGAGAGGGAATCACCCACGCTCACTTCCGCTCTGATTCTTGGCGAAGAATATGCCTGCCGATCATGATTCATCTGGGCCGCTTCCCGATGGATGAGGTGTTGGATCCCTTCGATTTGTTGGATCGCCTGCGTTCGGGAGAGATTGTCAGCAACGAACAAAAGGCCCGCGCCCGCGACTACGCATTGCAGGTGGTAGAGCTAGAATCCAAGGCAATTGCAGCTTTCAACCGCAAGCTGGCAGCCTTGTCACCGGCTTGAGCCGCTCTGGAGCGGATGCCCATTTTATGATTTCGGATCAGCAGTGGATGGAACGGTGTCTATCCCTGGCCCGTTCCACACCTCAGCGTCCCTCTCCCAATCCGCGGGTGAGTTGCGTGATCGTGCAGGGGGATCGGGTGGTGGGGGAAGGCGTTCATCCGGGGGCAGGGCAGCCCCATGCGGAGGTGTTGGCTCTGCAACAGGCGGGATCCCTGGCCAGAGGGGCAACGCTCTACGTCAACCTGGAGCCCTGCAACCACTATGGCCGTACCCCTCCCTGTACCGAGGCCATCCTAGCTGCCGGGATCCGGCGGGTGGTGGTGGGGATGCAGGATCCCAATCCCTTGGTGGCTGGCAAAGGGATCCGCCGCCTGCAGGAGGCGGGGATCGACGTGACGGTGGGAGTGCTGGAGCGGGAGTGCCAGGAGCTGAACGAGGGGTTTGCCTTCGCCATTGTGCGGCAACAGTGTTTCGGCCTGCTGAAATACGCCATGACCCTGGATGGCAAGAGCGCCGCCGCCACCGGCCACAGCCGCTGGATCAGCAACTCTCCGGCGCGGCAGTGGGTACACCAACAGCGGGCCTGGCATGATGCCGTCATCGTTGGATCCCGAACCGTTTGGCAGGATAACCCGCGCCTCACCTGTCGCCTGGCGGAGTTGCAGGGATCCCAGCCGTTGCGGGTGGTCCTCAGCCGTTCCCTGAACCTACCTCCCGTCGCCCATCTGTGGCAGGTGGAAGAAGCGCCGACGTTGGTGATCACAGAAGCTGTGGCAACCCATCCTTTGTGGGGATCCCTGGCCAAGCAGGGGGTGGAGCTGCTGCATCTGCCCCAAGTAACCCCCTCGCGGGCGGCACAGGTGCTCTTTCAGCGGGGGTGTCTGAGTGCCCTCTGGGAATGCGGGGGCACGCTGGCCTGGGCAGCCCTCAAAGATGGGGCGATCCAGAAAGTAGCCGCCTTCATCGCTCCCAAGATCCTAGGCGGAGCCGCTGCGCCAACCCCGGTAGCAGGGGAGGGGATCCCTGATGTCAACCAAAGCTGGCAACTGGTGGAGCCGCGGCTGGAGACCTTGGGGGATAACTGGCTAATTACCGGAAAGATCTCCTCTTCAGTTGGCCGCAGTGACTTACTACAGTAACCAGCTTTCAATTGCCATGAGGTTTCTGAACGAACAGGCTGCTGTCTTTTCAATGTAAATGGATATACTCATCAGAAAAACACAACATTTCTGCACAATAGGGTTCAGAATTGAGCTAAATTGTGCTAAGCTAGTCGGCGTTCTGGGGAGTCAATAACATTTGGGTAAGGTTAGCAAAATCAAGCTATAGGAATCTATCAAGATTCTTCTGAGGTGAGCCTTGTAAACGGCAACGACCTTGTTCAGCCCTTCTTTGCTTGCCCAGTGAGCAGTTTGAAAGCTCTCCTGTCCCGTTTTCAGGTGCAAATCCCAGGATAAGGAAGGGCATTGTGTTGAATCTTTTTGCCAGCCTGCTGTTTGCATCCGCTTTCATCAGCCCCTCGGGAAACGTTGTTATCGAAGGGGATTCGGGGGAATGGGTTTTCGCCGATCATCAAGCTCTGGAAGGGCTTACTCTAACCCTTCTCATACGGCCTGGAGAGAGCTTGGCCTCTTGGAGAGAAATGCTCTCCGTCATGGACGTTCATGTCGAGGGATCGCCGCGCTTTCTTGCCAACCACATGCGGGACAACCTCCTGGCCAACTGTCCCCAAACGACTTGGGAGTTCCATCGGGAGAGCGAAGAAGATGTGCTCTACGAGTTTCGCAGTGCTGGCTGTCGTGGAACGGTGAGTGGAGTTGAGGAACATGAGATTGGCCGGATCACCCGAGGCCCAAGCGGCAGTGTGCGCATTGCCTATGCCGCAAAGCCAGAGATGACGTCCGAAGTGCGAAGCCGCTGGCTGAACTTACTGGGCAGCGAGGTGGGGACAGCTCAGGGTTTTCCCATTCGCAACCTCAGCGGGGCGATTGCACAGCCTTCTTCCCCGGTTTCGGAAGCCCCAACCGCAGAGCGGCAGATCGCCCGGTGGCTGCAGGAAGCAACCGATGCCCTGAAGCAGCAGGAAGATTTGCTGGCCGAGCTGGATCGCCTGGGTCAGGCTGCGCAGGCGGATGCCCGTGCCTACAGCGGAGAGATCCCCAAAGGGGCGGGGCTAAGGACAATCGGCCTGTACCGAGGTCGGGGGGACGGCAGCCCTGGCGAGGCCACAACCGAGTTCAAGACCACTGACACCTTGATCTGGGCCATCTTGCCGGTGGGCAACCTTCCTGTCAACGCCAAGGTGGAGATACTCTGGTACTACGAGGGCGGAGAAGCCGGGGGCGAGCAACTGATCCGCAGGCTAGATGTTCCCTGGGATCCCTTGGCCGATACCGTGCGAGGCTTTCTGAGCTTCAGCCAACCCTACACCGGCCGCTACCGCGTCGAGATTCATGTCAACGGCGAGAAGGTGGGAGTTGGCCGCTTCACAATCCAATAGTCTCCTGCAAGAAGTACCCCTCCTACGGGGTTACACAGGCTTGGGGGTGGACAATCTCCATCACCAACTCCGACGGGGTGAAGACTGTTGTGCTGGGATCCAGAGGGGGGCTTGCTACCCTCGACGAGTTCTGCATATGGGCCTGACTTTGAGGTTGTAGATAAGGCTGGTGCGGTATTGCAACAGCAAATTGCGCAGATAAAGGGGCAAGTTGCGTCGGTAGAGGGAGCGGGTTTTGCGGTAGATAGACTTGCTGCGCCGGTTAATTGCTTGGCTGCGCCGCTGCAAAGAGGTTTGGAGTGGACGTTGGAGTGCCAGGGATCCGGGCACACGCATCAACCTTGGCCGTACCATATCCCCCCTCGAGAGCGGCGTTGAAAGTTGGATCCAGTGTAGGGGATCCTCAGGGGAGCAGCCGCCAGCGGGTCAGCCTATTCTGCAGGCGGTCTGCCCAGCTTGCCGAGATCCCGGCAAAAGCTTCATCCCTCTCCAGATCTTGCAGCAACTGCCGACCCAGAGGTGCCAGACGATACCGATCCGTGATCCCCTGCCCATCCACTTCCCGTCGCAACAGCCCTACCTGAATCAGCCACATCAGCTCCTGATCCACCCGCATTTCCGATAACGGGCGTCGGCTGTAGCCCGCTTGAACGCCGGCCCAACCTGCAATCTTCGCTGGTGGGATCCCTTTTGTGCTCATGGCCTGCAGCAAGGGCAACCGAAAAGGGCTGCAAATCCAGGCACGCCAAGCCCTTCTGTACACTGACTCAGAGTCATGGAGCATGAGGGACAAGGGGAGTCCTTATGTTCTTATTCAATTCTGTCAATGGCCGTTGAGCAGCAGGCTTGTTACAATAAATTACGATATGTTGATCATCCTTGCCATTGTTGTCCTCCTGGGATTCTGGGCGCTGCGCTTGATGGAGCAGGCTTTTCAGAGTCAGGAGTTCTCGCGCATGTTGGCAGGGACACTGGTGGCTGTGGCTGCCGGCGGCGTCTTGACCTGTTACTTTCTGATGAGCGATACCCTTCAGATGTTGTTTCATCTGCAAGCGCAACCTTCCTCCCCTTACTCTTACTCTCAAGATCTGCTCTCCGATTTGAGCTGGCTTGATCAGTAAATGGGCGGTCATGAGCTACACCAATGCAGTAGCTCCGCTAGCGAGGTTGTGACGCAGCTTTTATAGTCGTTTTAAGCCGGAATGAAACATTTCCATCTAGCTCCCCTCTCTTGCTGGGGGTAGGGCGGCAGCGGAGAACGCTTAGGGAGTGTTTCAATCTAGTTTGAAATGGAAGGCCAAAGTATCTGGGGTTATGGCATCCTCCTGCATCCGCAAGGATGGAGTAGCAAGACCTGCCGCCCGCTTGCTAACAGTGAGCGGGAGAAATCCTGCAAGCTGTGAAAAAATCCGTTGACTTGAGCCGTGGGAAGAATGTCAATGGGCCAATTGGGTTGCCAGCCAGGCTCGGATGCTTCGGATCATTTGGTGGTTGGGGGCCAGTAGGTTCTGGTAGATCAACTGTCCAAAAGCATCGATGGGGCTGAACTCCTCCCCGACTTGGAAAGGATAGCTAAAACCCAGTGGAGTGAGGTGATCCCCCTCGAGATGCTGCCACTCGGTATAGCCTTGATACTTGCGGCAAAGCTGTTGGTAGAGCAGAGGAATGTCGTCAATATCATCCTGTCGAAATTCTACGAGCAGGTTGTTTCTAACCGGATACTGCTCCTCAATTAAGCGGTTGGTTTCTGTCGGGGAAGGCTCGAACTCCAACCACAGGTTCACAGGCGGCGAGGAGGATCCCATCCACATCCGCCACAGATCGGCAAGCTGTTGTTGAGGCCAAGCTTGAGCCAACAGCCGCAGCAATGGCAAAGCCCGATCTAGCCCGGCATTGCTGTAGGCCAGGAAAATATTGCCTCGCCGCTGGGATCCCAGAGAAGGAACGGCCAGACAAGAGAGGATCTGCAACTTACAGCCCAGGCTATGACCCAAACCAAACAGGGGCAACTCCAGCAAACCCTTGCTTTGCAGGCTTCTGTGCAAAGATTGGGCTGCGTTGAGCGCCAGTTGGGCGTGATCGATATCGGTGGTGTAGGGGGTGGCAACAACGGCCATGCCCATACGGGCCAGTTCTTCCAGCAGGCGGCTGTAGAACACTTGCGGGGCAGCTCCCACAAAAGCTCCACCCAGAAAGTGAACGACAGCGCGGGGTTGAGGGGGCAGAAGAAACCAAGTGTGCCCATCGGTTTGCCAAGTTGGTGCCATGGTGTTGCAACCTCGCCTGCGAGTTTGTTGAAGCTTTCCCCATAACCCAGCGCTCGGCAGATCCCACTTTGCCCACTTTACGCCGGTTCCCCGCGCTGGCCAGCCCCTGGAACTCATCCTAATGGACATCTTGCCCAGACATGGGGATCCCCAGTTAACTTCTGATGCAGCAGGCAAAACTGATACATTTACGCTGAACACTGCTGAGCATTACTGCTCAACGGTGAAGCGATAGCATTCTGTCCGTTTCCGAACAGAAAGGCGGTATCCCGCAAAGCTCTGAGCATAACACCCAGAGCGCCTTGCC
>NZ_JANSIH010000129.1:0-7514 GCF_047462075.1 Synechococcus sp. R55.2 | reverse complement strand
ATTCGGCCGGTGCCCCCCGGGGGTGCGGGGGCGAGGGTGCTGGAGTTGGGCTGGGGGCACTGCCGATCACCAATTGCACAAAACCCACAAAGCTAGACACCCGCGTATACACCCCATAGAAATTGGGCTGGGCGCAGCCTCTGCCAAAACTGGTGATCCCGGCCAGGGCAAAACCCCTGCCGCTGGGCACAATCAAAGGCCCACCACTATCGCCCTGACACGCATCGACTCCTCCCTGGGGAAAGCCGGCGCAGAGCATGGTATCTAAAATGGTGCCATTGTAGGATTCGGGCGCATTGCACACCGCATTGGAGACGATGGGAACGGTGGCCTGCTGCAAATCTCGGGGAAAGCCGCTGGGTTCCTCGTTGTCCAGAGCAGGGGGGAAGGTGGCTCCCCAGCCGAGGATGGTGGCGGCAGTGCCAGGGGCCGTCAGGTTGGTTTGGTTGGGCTGCACCAGCGGCAGGGTGGCCAGAGCCACTGGCCGAGAAAGGCGCACCAGGGCAATGTCGTTCCCCCCAAGTTTCCCCACCTGGGGGTTGTAGCCGGGGTTGAGGACAATTTGCGCGGCGCGAATGCGTTGACCGGCGCCGATTTGTAGGCGGTTGGTACCCAACAGCAGATCCAGATCTTGGGGATTCACCTGCCGGCCTTGATCGTCGAAAAAGCAGTGGGCAGCGGTGAGCACCCACTCCGGTGCAATCAGAGATCCCCCGCAAAACTGCGCCTGAAAAGGATCCGGCACAGCTGCCTTCAGCAAAGCCACCATCCAGGGAAAGGCCCCTTCGGGAGCAGGCCTGCCGCCCACAATCCGCTCCAGCCCCAAGCCTGAGCGCGGCGTGGTGAACACTCGCCCCGGGGGCAAAAGGGCAGTGACGCGGTAGGTGCCAGGGGGCAAGTTGGAGAAGCGAAAGTTACCGCTGGCATCGCTGACGGTGCTGGGCTCCCCCGGGTCGAGGCGGCCATTGCCGTTTAAGTCCAAAAAGGTGGCGATGCCCGGCAGCCCCGGCTCCCCCGGATCCCGCAGCCCATTGCCGTTGAGATCGTCGAAATGGGATCCCTCAATTCGTCCTGTGGGAGGAGCTGAGACTGGGGGAAGCGGGCGACTGGAACCCCCGCCGCCACAGGCGCTTATGCTCAGGGCCAGACACAACCCCAGCGGAATAGACCAAGAGCGAGCCAAGCCAAGGGGGAAATGGGATGGCGAGGGATGAGGCATGGTCAGATTCTCCAAAGCCAGCCGGTTATGCCAACCGAGTATATCCTACCGGCGAAGCCTAAAGATTGCGGAACCGGGAACGCTTCCCCCCGCGCCCGGCTCTTCCGATTTGCCCCAAGACCCAACGTGGCGATGCGCACTTTAGCCTCTTGCCGCCTGCGCAACTGGGCAGTAAAACCAGGGTGGGAGGGTGTGTGGCAGATGAATATCGCGGTCTTGGGGTTCAAAGGGGGCGTGGGCAAAACCACCACGGCGGTACACCTGGCCCTCTACCTTCAGCAAAAACAAGGGGCAGCCCCTTTGGGTGGGTCGGGGATGGCCCTGTTGATCGACGCCGATCCCAATCGCTCGGCCTCTCGCTGGGCAGAACGGGGATCATCCTTTCCTATCAAGGTATTGGCCGGGGATCCCACCACTCCCACGCCCACAGGCTTTCAGCACACGGTGATCGACACTCCTGCCCGTCCCACCCCGGAACAGTTACACGCTCTGGCGCAGCGGTGTGATCTGCTGCTTTTGCCCTGTTCCCCGGATGCCTTGGCTCTAGATGCCTTGATGCTGACCGCCAAGGCCCTAGACCGGTTGGGGGCAAAGCACTACAAGGTCTTGCTGACGCTGGTTCCCCCCTGGCCCAACCGAGATGGAGCGGAGGCCCGCAACTTTCTCAAGCAAGTCGGGATTCCTCTCTGCCACCATTCCATTCGCCGCACGGTGGCTTTTCAACGGGCTGCTCTGGAGGGGGTCTGTGTTCACGAGATCCCAGAGCCGAGAGCCAAACAAGCTTGGTCAGACTACGTTGCTGTGGGGGAGGATATCTCGTCATGAGCAAGTTTGAGCGCCTTCTCGACCGGCAGCCAGAGGGGATCCCGGCCCGACCCGCCCCGAAAAAGCTGAGCGCCCAAGCCTACAAGATTCCAGAACCCAAGCCGACCCTCGAGCAACCGGAAGCAGGCGCCAAGCCCAACAGCTCTGAGTACGTCAAATTGACGGCCTACATCCCCAAAGAGACTCACCGAGCCGTGAAGCGCATCCTGTTGGAATCGGATCAAGATCTTTCGGAGCTGATCGAGGCGCTGCTCAGCCAGTGGCTGCGTTCTCAGTCGGGAAAGGTTTGAAACCAAAATCTGGGGAAGGGGGGCATCGCGGACCCCACAGCCGCATAGGATCCCGCTGTCGGGGATCGGAGGGAGCACACAGATTCCAGATCAGAACCAGATAAGAATAAGATGAAGGGGCGTGAGGCAGGGATCCCCGAACGCGAGGTGGGGCCGTTCGCAATAGCGGGACGGAGCCTTTGGGCACGCTGCGCGAGGGGAAGTCTGTGTTGGGAGGATGTCACGCTCTTTCAGGTGCAAAGGGATCCTTTATGCAAGCCATCACCTTGCTCGGCTCCACCGGCTCGATTGGCACCCAAACTCTGGACTTGGTGGCCCAGTATCCAGAGCGTTTTCAGGTTGTTGGCCTGACCAGCTACAGCAACGTTGCCCTCTTGGCCGAGCAGGTACGGCGGTTTCGGCCCCAGATGGTTGCCATTGGCCGGGAAGAACTGCTGCCGGAGCTGCGGTCGCTGCTGACCGGGATCCGACCGCTGCCGGAGTTGGTGGCCGGAACGGAGGGGCTGTGTCAGGTGGCGGCTCACCCGGCGGCCCAGCGGGTGGTGACGGGGATCGTCGGCTGCGCCGGTTTGTTGCCAACCCTGGCGGCCATCCGTGCCGGCAAAGACATTGCCCTGGCCAACAAAGAAACCCTGGTGGCAGGGGGGCCGGTGGTGCTGCCCTTGGTGCGGCAGTACGGGGTGAACCTGATCCCCGTCGACTCTGAGCATTCGGCCATTTTCCAATGTTTGCAGGGGGTGCCGGCGGGATCCCTGCGAAAAATCTTGTTGACTGCCTCGGGTGGCGCCTTTCGGGATTGGCCTGCCGAAAAATTGGATCAGGTCACCCTGGCCGATGCCCTCAAGCATCCCAATTGGGTGATGGGGCGCAAAATCACCATCGACTCGGCTACCCTGATGAACAAGGGCCTGGAGGTGATCGAGGCCCACTGGCTGTTTGGCCTGGACTACGACCACATCGACATCCTCATCCATCCGCAAAGCATTGTCCACTCCCTGATCGAACTGGCCGATACCTCTGTTCTGGCCCAGTTGGGCTGGCCGGACATGCACCTGCCCATCCTCTACGGCCTCAGTTGGCCGGAACGCCTGGCCACCCCCTGGGATCCCCTCGATTTGGTCAAGCTGGGATCCCTTACCTTTAAGGCTCCGGATCACCGCAAGTATCCTTGCATGGAGTTGGCCTATGCCGCCGGGCGGAGGGGGGGGACGCTGCCGGCAGTGTTGAATGCAGCCAATGAAGTGGCGGTAGCCCTGTTCTTGCAGGAGCGCATCCGTTTTTTGGATATTCCCCGTCTCTTGGAGCGGGTTTGTGAGCGGCATCAAGTTATCGCCGATCCCAGCCTGGAGGATATTTTGCAGGCGGATGCCTGGGCGCGGCAGGAAACAGCGCAATTGGCCCAGCAAGCTCCGGCTCAGGTTCTGGTCTGATCCCTACCGGGGGGATCCGGCTGAGCGCTAGAGTGGGAGAGGATGCAGGGAGCAAGTGAGTGACCGGATCGGGATCCCATCTCCGACAGTTGGCCCATTATCTGCGCCCCTATCGACGACAGGTGGGGTTGGGCATTGGATCCCTGCTCCTGGTCAATGGCCTGGGGGTGTTCCTGCCCTGGTACGTCAAGCTGGTCATCGATGACCTCAGCCAGAACCTGGCCACTTTGTCGGACCGGCGCATTGCCCTTTACGCCTTGACGGTGCTGGTCGTCTCCAGCCTGATGATGGGCATTCGCATTGCCTCGCGGGTGTGGATGTTTGGGGTGGGACGGCAGGTGGAGTTTCACCTCAAGCAAGCCATCTTCGAGCATTTGCTCACCCTGCAGCCTTCCTACTTTGCCCAGCAGACCATCGGGGACATTCTCACCTGCATCACCAGCGATGTGGAAAACATCCGCCGCCTGTTGGGGTTCGCCCTGCTCAGTTTGGCCAACACGATCTTCGCCTATGCCACCACTCTGCCCGCCATGTTTGGCATTGAGCCCCGCCTCAGCGCACTGGCCCTATCGGTGTTTCCGGTGATGTTGGTCTTGGTCAAGCTGAGCAGTGCCCGCCTGCAGCAGGAGCAGCTCCAGGTGCAGCAGGAGTTGGCAGATCTGAGCGATCTCATCCAAGAAGATCTGAACGGCATCACCGTCATCAAGGTATACGGCCAAGAACAGCACGAGCAGCAGGGGTTTCGCCGCCAGAACCAGCGGCTGCTGCAGGCCAACTTACGCTTAGCCCTCACCCGCAACTTGCTCTTCCCCTCTTTGGTGGCGCTGGTCAGCCTCAGTTTGTTGCTACTGCTGGCGGTGGGGGGGCCGCAGATTGCGGCAGGGACGCTGACCATCGGGGATTTTTCGGCCCTCACCCTCTACGTGGAACGGTTGGTATTTCCCACCGCCCTGCTGGGCTTCACCATCACGGCCTACCAGCGGGGGCAGGTCAGCTTGGAGCGGATCGATGCTCTGTTGGGGGTAGAACCCACCATCCGAGACGCCCCAGGCGCTTTGCCGTTGCCTCTGGAGAGGGTGCAGGGTCGCCTCGAGGCCAGAGGTCTCGCGTTTGCCTTCGCCGGCCCTGCGGCAGCTCCGGCTCTAGAGGATTTGCACTTTTGCATAGAACCGGGCCAGATGGTGGCGGTGGTGGGGCCGATTGGGGCGGGCAAGTCCACTCTGGCCAATGCCCTTCCTCGGCTGCTGGAGATCCAGCCGGGGCAACTGTTTTTGGATGGGCGGGATATCACCCGTCTGCAACTGGGATCCCTGCGCCGGGCCATTGCCTATGTGCCCCAGGAGAGCTTCCTGTTCAGCGCCACGGTCCGGGATAACATTCGCTACGGCAAGCCGGATGCCGAAGATTGGGAGGTGGAATGGGCTGCCAAAGCCGCCCACATCCACGCCGAGATCCTCAACTTCCCCAACGGCTACGACACTCTGGTGGGAGAGCGGGGCATTACCCTCTCCGGTGGCCAGCGACAGCGGGTGGCCTTGGCTCGGGCTTTACTGGTGGATGCTCCCATCTTGATCCTGGATGACTCTCTCTCCAGTGTGGATAACCAGACGGCCCAAGCCATCCTCCGCCATCTGCGCCAGACCACGGCCCAGAAAACGGTGATCTTCATCACCCATCGCCTCACGGCTGCGGTGGAAGCCGATCAGATTTGGGTGATGGACAGGGGCCGCCTCGTGCAGAAGGGATCCCATGCCGAATTGCTGGCGGACGAGAAGGGCCTCTATGCTTCCCTGTGGGCCAAGCAGAAGCTGGAGGAGATACTGGCCTGATTTCTTCACCCCTGGCTCCTCTCCCAAGGTAAAGAGGGGATCTCGCTGGCGCTCTGGTCGGAAAGGGGGTTGAGCGGCTACCGTAAGCTGCAAAGCAGGGAGGAGTGGTGGAATGGAGACTGTTGGGATTGTTCGCGCTAGGGGTGCGGAGCGCCCTCTGTGGGAATTGCTCAGCCAAGCCGGGATCCAGCCCCGATTGGCCCAGGGATCCTTGGAGGGGGTGCAAGTTTGGAGCCTGTGTGCCGACTCCCGCCAGGTGCAGGCCGGGGATCTCTTTCTGGGGATGCCGGGATCCCGCGTGGATGGGGGTTGCTTCGTGGCCCAGGCCCTGGCGGCAGGGGCGGTGGCCGCCCTGATCTCCCAGGAGGCGTGGGAGAGCTTGTCTTCTCAGGAGTTGCTGTCGCAGCAGCCTATCCTGCTTATGCCGCGCGAGGCTCTCCCCAAGGCCGTGGCCCAGGTGGCGGCGGCTTTCTATGGTTTTCCCGCCCGTCAACTGACCTTGGTGGGGGTAACGGGCACCAACGGCAAAACCACCACCACCCATCTCATTGAACATTTGGTGCAGGCTGCCGGTCGCTCCACCGCTTTGCTGGGCACTCTGTACAACCGCTGGCCGGGCCACAGCGAAGTTGCTCCCCACACCACCCTTTTTCCGCCTGAACTGCAGCGCAGCCTCAGGGAAGCCCAGAGAGCCGGGGCGGAGGTGGCGGTGATGGAGGTGAGCTCCCATGCTCTCGCTCAAGATCGGGTGTGGGGATGTTCCTTTGCCGCTGCCGTCTGGACCAACCTCACCCAGGATCACCTGGACTTTCACCAGACGCTGGAGAACTACTGGCAGGCCAAGGCCACCCTCTTCCGACAGGAATATCTCCAAGGGCGGGCGGTGATCAACGCCGACGATGCTGGGGGACGGCGGCTCTTGCAAGCCATTCGGCCCGATCTGCAGCCCTGGGCCTACTCGCTGCAGCCTCTGGAAGGGATCCCCGGCCTCTGGCCCGGCCAAGTTCAACTGCGCCCCACCGGCCTGAGCGCGACCCTGCACACCCCTGCGGGCACGTTTGCCGTGGAGGCCCCCCTGGTGGGATCCTTCAACCTGGCCAACTTGCTGGCGGCGGTGGGGGTGGCGCTGCACTTGGGGATACCGGTGGAGACCATCCAGTCGGCTCTGCCCCATTTTCCAGGGGTGCCGGGGCGGGTGGAGCGGGTGACCCTGCCGGGGCAGGATATCGCGGTGATTGTGGACTATGCCCACACCCCCGACGGGCTGGAAAACCTGCTCAAGGCCCTGCGCTCCCAGGTGCAAGGTCAGCTTATCTGCGTCTTTGGCTGTGGGGGGGATCGGGATCGGGGCAAACGACCGCAGATGGGACGCATTGCCGCCACCTGGGCAGATCAGGTGATTGTTACTTCCGACAACCCCCGCACCGAAGATCCCCAGCAGATCCTACGGGATATTCTGGCCGGGATCCCTGGATCCCCCAGGGCGGTGGAGGTGGATCGGCGGCAGGCCATTCGCCTGGCCATCCTCGAAGCGCGGCCAGGGGATACAGTGGTGATCGCCGGCAAAGGCCACGAAGACTACCAAATCCTGGGCACCGAGAAGGTTCACTTCGACGACCGGGAAGAAGCCCGTGCCGCCCTGGCCCTGCGCCTGAACAGCCATAGCCCCTCCCGATAAACTCCTCTCTCTCTTCGGAAGAGGGGCTGGGGGTGAGGATTGCCAACAGCAAGTCAAAAGGCTTACAGTTGCCCACATGGGCTACCTAAAGATGGGCTAGACTCAGTACAACGAGAAGCACAAGCCCTATGCCTTCTTCTTCCGTGGATGTTCGCGAGCTACCCCTGTTTCCCTTGCCGGAGGTGGTACTGTTTCCGGGCCGCCCTCTGCCGCTGCACATATTCGAGTACCGCTACCGCATGA
>NZ_JANSIH010000128.1:0-7520 GCF_047462075.1 Synechococcus sp. R55.2 | reverse complement strand
AGAATCGGCCTTTGCGGCTTTTGGCGGATCGCTCGCGGAGGCGTTGATACCGTTTTGGTGTTCTTTTGGAAACATCGAGATCCAGACAAGGGCAGTAGGGCCCTGAGTCCACTGATGAGCCAACCTCAGCCAATCTAGCCGCGCAGGCGACCGGAGCGCAGGATGCTGATGACGAGCCACAGCCCCAACAGGCTGGCCGCCCCGAACAGGAGTTCGCTCAGCCAAAAGACCTGGAAGCGCTGCGTCTGAGCCGAGATGATGGCAGCTCCGACGATCAGAGAGCCGACCACAATGCTGTAGGAAAGGCGGTTGGCCGACTGATCCAGGCTGCTGCGGATCCCGTCCAGCTCTTGGATGGTCAAGTTCCAGCGCTGGGTTTCCGAGGTGATGCGGCTGAGCAGCAGCTCCATCTGGCGCGGCGATTGCAGAGAGAGATTTTTCAAATCCAAAGCCGTGCGCAGCAGCGAAGGCAGAGGGGCCTCCCCCAGCAATTGCGCCCGAAACACATCCGCCATCAGGGGGCGAAGCTGCTCCGGCAGGTTGTAGTCGGGGGTGAGCTGGCGGGCGATCCCTTCCAAATTGGCCAGCGCCTTGGCACAGAGGCCCAAATTGCCGGGAATGCGGATCTGGTTGCGCCGGGCCGCCTGCAGGATCTCAGAAAAGAGCTGGCTGAAGTTGAGTTCCGCAATGCTCAGGGTGTAGTACTGCCGCAGAAGGCGCTCGTAGTCGCTTTGGAGCTGGGCCAAGCTGACAGTCTGATCCCGCAAGCGGGCCGCGGATCTTTCCGGCAGGGCCAACTCCAGGGTCAATTCGGCACAGCGCTGGGCATCGAGGCTGACAATGGCCAGCATCAGCTCCAGCAGAATCTGCTGCGTACGCGGATCCAGCCGCCCAATCATGCCGCAATCCAGCAGGGCCACGCGACCGGATCCCAAGTAAAAGAGGTTGCCGGGGTGGGGATCGGCGTGGAAATAGCCATCAATGCAGATCTGCTGGAAAAAAGCGCGGGTCAAGAGGCGGGCGATGTTTTCCGGGTCCGCGTCGCTGCGATCCGCCTCCAACAAGGGCCGGCCCTCGATCCACTCCAGCGTCAACACCTTTGGCGTAGTGAGAGGCCAATGGATGCGCGGCACCACCAGTTGGGCCGGATCAAACCAACGCCCCCTTTGCAACTGTTGGCGGAGCTGCTCGGTGTGGCGGGCCTCTTGGGTAAAGTCCAGCTCTGCTTGAATGGCCCGGCAGAACTCATCCGCCAAGGCCACCACATCTGCCAATCTGCCGAACTCCGTTTGCGCCACCAGCTCGGCAATGCCCCGGATTAGCCGCGTATCCCGCTCCACCACCGCCTCCAGCCCGGGCCGCTGGATCTTGAGGGCCACCCACTCGCCGCTGACCAGACAAGCCCGATGGACCTGGGCAATGGATCCCGCCGCAACCGACTCTGTGTCCAGGCTGCTGAACACCTGCTCCAACGGCTGCCGCAACTGCTGCCGCAGCAGGATCTCCACCGCATTCCAGGGAACAGGAGGTACGTCGGCCTGCAGAGTGCTGAGGGCCTCGATGTACTCTCGCGGCAACAGGTCCGGACGGGTGCTCAGCAGCTGGCCTAGCTTGACATAGACCGGCCCCAGATCCACCAAAATGTTGCGCAGCACCATTGGGGGGGGCAGTTGGGGTTCCCCAGCCTTGCCAAAAGAGAGCAAGCGGCGCATGTAGTCCCAACCGTGGCGCAAAACCACCTCCAGGATCTCGGCCTGACGCGCCCCACTCTGGGCCAGACGGGCAAACATCGCAGTCTCTCTCCCTGGAAGTCCAATGGCAGAGAAGCCCGATCCCTAGAAAAAGGGGATAGGGGCCACCCTACGGGTTCCATCCCAGCCGGTTTGCAGCCCCTCCCGCAACACCCGCAGCACCTCATCGGTATCGGCATTGGGCTGGGCAAAGGAGAAAACATGCTTGAAGCGCAGTTTGCCCTCCCGATCCACAACGAACTGGGCCGGCAGGGGTGCTCCCAAAGCTTGGCCAACCCCATAGAGGCGGAAGGTTTTGCACTCGGGATCCACCAGCAGCGGGTAAGGCAGCTGCAGGTCTGCTTGAATCTGCTGGCTTTGAACCGGATCAGTGCTGGTGACCATCAGCAGCTCCGCCCCCAGAGCTTGGATCTCCCTGTAGCGGGCTTTCAGCTCTTGGATGTGGGGGTAGCAAAAAGGGCAAAAAAGCTTTTCGGTGAAGATACGAGTAAAAGCCAGAACCACCGGCTTTTGGCCGCGGTAGTCCGATAGCCGCACGGGATCCCCTTGCACGCGCGGCAGCTCAAAATCGGGGGCAATCTGGCCGATTTCCAGAGAAGTGTTGGCTGGTTGGGGGATGAAGTTGTCGGCAAAGCGACGGTTAAACAGTCCGCTGTTGCTGGTCATTGCAGTTTTTTACGTTTCTTTACTACTTGCCACCAGCCTAACCCAAAGCCTCGGCCACCGCCTTCAGCCGTCGGAGCTGGGCCCGCATATCCTGCTGGGTCGGCCCTGCTGCCAACAGGTAAAACCCTGCCGCCACCCAGGGACTGGGGATGCGGAAGTTGAAGCAATTGACTAGAAGGGTACCCCCCGGCTGGGGATGGCACTCCCAGCGGTCGGTTCCTTCAAAAAATCCCTTAAACTGCCACTGCACCAAGCCTTCTGCCCGCTCTGTAATCACGCAATCCAAGCTGGGGGATACAAACGGCAAGCGAAGGAAAAAGCGGTAGCGGCTGCCCAATTCCGCCAGAGGGGATCCCACCGCCTCACAGCCCAACAGCGGGTTGAGCCAGCGCTTCATCAACTCCAGGTCGGTGAGGCAGCGATCCACCTGGGCCACGCTGGCCGCAATCGGAATTGACTGGGTATAGATGGGCATCCTCAGGGGGAAGTTGGGGGAGCGAGCTTGGCCGCAGAGAGGTCTTCTGCCGTGGCAGAGGGGGATACGGTGCTCAGCAAAATCAAGATATCGCGATATTCCACCTGATCCGGCCCGCGACGGGGGGATCCCACTTGCACCACCGCCTGTTGGAGAGGCTTTTTGGGGTGGGGGGGAGACTCGAACACCAAGGTGCGGATCCCATTGGCCTGCTCGATGTCCGAGAGGATGTCCCAGCCCCGGCCCCACAGGGTGCGGCGATAGTAGGCGGCAATCGCCTCCAGAGGCTGAGAGGTCTGCAAGATCAGGGAAGCAAGGCCCCCCTCTCGATCCCGAATCTGTCCCGAAGAGATGATGGAAGCGTTGGGCAACTGCAAGTGAGGGGGAAACTGGGGGGGAAGAGCGCGGGCATCTCCTAGGGAAGCCTCAAAATGCGTGCCATCTTTGCCGATGTGACGCCGCACGGGATCCAGCTCTGGAGCAACCGGATCAGGCATCTTGCGGCAGGCCACGAGGGATCCCGCCAACAGCCCCAGGGTTAGCCGAGTAAGAATAGGCAAAGAACTTGGCCCCACTGACGTGAACCGCTCAAGACGGGGATTTTTTCTCATTCGTTGGCCAGGGATCCCTGACTGGTTATAGCGGATCCCGCCTTTGGATACAACCAATCTCCCTTTCTGGGCCAAGTTCCAGAGCAGCCATCATTCGTCGAGCCAGGGCTGACAACTGCACACCAGGTGGCGATCCCCGTAGGCGTTGTCGATGCGGCTGACGCTGGGCCAGAACTTGTGGGATCTGACCCAGGGGAGCGGGTAGGCGGCCAGCGAGCGAGGATAGGGGCGATCCCAGTGGTCGGCAGCCACCACCTCGGCGGTGTGGGGGGCCAGCTTGAGGGGATTGCGCACCGGATCCATCTCGCCTCGCTCAATGGCGGCAATCTCCTGGCGGATGGCAATCATCGCCTCGCAGAAGCGATCCAGCTCCTCCAGAGATTCGCTCTCGGTGGGCTCCACCATCATTGTCCCCGGCACCGGCCAGGAGATGGTGGGGGCGTGGAAGCCATAGTCCATCAGGCGCTTGGCCACATCTTCCACCTCGATGCCAGCGCTTTTTTTCAGGGGGCGCAAATCCAAAATACACTCGTGGGCCACCCACCCCCCCGGCCCCTTGTAGAGCACTGGGTAGTAGGGATCCAACCGCTTGGCGATGTAGTTGGCGTTGAGGATGGCCACCTGGCTGGCCAGGGTAAGGCCGGCGGATCCCATAAGGCGAATGTAGGCCCAGGAGATGGGCAAAATGCTGGCACTGCCCCACGGGGCAGCGCTGACGGGGCCGTTACAGCCGGGCAAAACAGGATGGCCAGGCAAATAGGGCACAAGGTGAGGGGCCACGGCAATGGGCCCTACCCCCGGCCCACCTCCCCCATGGGGAATGCAGAAGGTCTTGTGCAGGTTGAGGTGGCAGACATCGGCCCCCAGCTCGGCAGGACGGCAGAGGCCCACCTGAGCGTTGAGGTTGGCCCCATCCATGTACACCTGTCCCCCCGCCTCGTGGATTATCTGGCAAATCTCGCGGATCCCTTCCTCAAACACACCGTGGGTAGAAGGGTAGGTGATCATCAAGGCGGCCAGCCGCTCCCCGTGCTGCTCCACCTTGGCCCGCAGATCCTCAATGTCGATATTGCCGGCTTCATCACAAGCTACGCTCACCACCTGCATCCCCGCCATCACGGCGCTGGCCGGGTTGGTTCCGTGGGCCGAGGTGGGGATCAAGCACACCTGCCGCCGGCTTTCCCCTCTGGCTTGGTGGTAGCGGCGGATGGCCAACAGGCCGGCATATTCCCCCTGAGATCCGGCATTGGGCTGCAGAGAAACTCCGGCAAAGCCGGTGATCTCCGCCAGCATCTTTTCCAACTGGGCAAAGAGGGCTTGGTAGCCGCGGGCCTGCTCCAGGGGCACAAAAGGATGGAGCTGGGCAAACTCCGGCCAGGTGACCGGCATCATCTCCACCGTGGCGTTCAGCTTCATGGTGCAAGAGCCCAAGGGGATCATGGAATGGGTGAGAGCCAGATCCCGGCTTTGCAGGCGGTGGATATAGCGCAGCAGCTCAGTTTCCGAGTGGTAACGGTTAAAGACCGGATGGGTGAGGTAGGGGGTGGTGCGCAGGAGCTGGGGCGGCAGGCTCTGGCCCAAGTCCAGCTCTGGGCTGTCGGGATCCCAAGCTGGCGGTAAGGACTCCGTTCCGCTGCGGGGAAGGGTTCCGGCGAAGATCTCCCACAGATCCCGCAGATCCTGAGCGGTGGTAGCCTCATCCAAGCTGATCCCCAGCGTCTGGTCATCGATCTGGCGGAGGTTGATCTGTCGCTGGGCAGCGCCGGCCTGGATCGCCTGCACTTGCTCTGGAGAAGCTACCTTGACCCAGAAGGTATCGAAGAAATGCTCGGGCCCCACCTCATAACCCAACTGGCAGATCCCAGTGGCCAAGTGATGGGCCTGGCGGTGGATGCGCTCGGCTATGTGTCGCAAGCCGCGGGGGCCGTGGTAGACGGCATACATAGAAGCCATCACCGCCAAAAGCACCTGGGCAGTGCAGATGTTGCTGGTGGCCTTGTCCCGCCGGATGTGCTGCTCGCGGGTCTGCAACGCCAAGCGCAGGGCTGGCTTGCCTTGAGCATCCTGAGAAATCCCCACCAGCCGTCCTGGCAGCAGCCGCTTGTGGGCCTCGCGGGTGGCGAAGTAAGCCGCATGGGGGCCGCCATAGCCCAAAGGCACGCCGAAGCGCTGGGTGGATCCCACCACGATGTCCGCTCCCCACTCTCCTGGGGGTTGCAATAGGGTTAAGCTGAGCAGGTCGGCAGCCACCGTCACCACCATCCCCTTCTGGTGAGCCTGCTCCACCAACTGCCGGTAGTCCCGGATTTCCCCAAAGGTGTTGGGATATTGCAACAGCAGCCCAAAGCCCTTCTCCGGGCAAAACTCCGCCAGATCCGTCACGCGCACCTGGATCCCCAAGGGCTCTGCCCGCGTCTGCACCACTGCAATCGTCTGGGGATGACAGCCCCGATCCACCCAGAAAACCGGGGATCCCTTGCCCGCCAAGGTGTAGGCAAGAGCCATGGCTTCTGCGGCTGCGGTGGCCTCGTCCAGCAGGGAAGCATTGGCGATCTCCATCCCCGTCAGGTCGATCACCATCGTCTGGAAGTTGAGCAGGGCTTCCAACCGTCCCTGGGCAATCTCAGCTTGGTAGGGGGTGTAGGGGGTGTACCAGGCAGGGTTTTCCAGGATGCTGCGCTGAATCACCGGCGGCGTCAGGGTGTTGGAATAGCCCATGCCCAAAAAGGAGCGCCACACCTGGTTCTGGGCCGCCATTGCCTGCAGTTCCGCCAACACCTGCTGCTCAGGGCAAGGGGATCCCAATTGCAAAGGCTGGCTGCTGCGAATGGCCGGCGGCACCGCCTTCTCCACCAGCTCCTGCAGCGAACTCAGCTCCAACACTTGCAACATCTGCCCAATTTGCCGGGCATCCGGCCCAATGTGCCGTCTGAGAAAGAGTTCGGTCTGCCCCAGCAACTCCAGCTCCGGAGAAGGCGTGGGTTGTGGGATCCCTGGAGATGGATCCCGGCTTGGGGGGTCAAGTCGAGTCGAGTGGAGAAGGGCCAAGTCGGACATGGTGCGATAGCCGAGAAAGGGAGAGCAAGAAAGACTGTCTCCTGATCATAGTTGTTAAAAATTGTTTCTGTCGGGATCCAAATCCTGTCTTGGCCTTCGATTCGGGGTGGAGGGGATGAGACACTAGATGGTCGGAGAATGTTAGCAACCTATACAGATGAGCCTTTTGGATTCTGCTTGGAGAAGTGATGCTATGCGCTGGCTGCTGTCCATCTTGGTTCGTGTGGTGTTAGTGCTCTGTCTGTGCTTCGCTCCTTTGGGGATCCCTGTTGTGGCCAGAGCCGCAGAGCTTCCCGCGGTGAAGCACTTGGACACTCCGATTGACGTGAACAACACCATCTTGCGCAACTACCGCCAACTGCCCGGCTTCTATCCCACCCTGGCTCGCATCCTGGTGAAAAATGCCCCCTACAAGAGCCTGGAAGATATGTTGCAGATCTCCGGTTTGACGGAGCAGCAAAAGGCCTTGATCAAAGCCAACGCCGAGAACTTCGTGTTTGGCGAGTATCAGGAAGGGGCTAACCAACTGGAAAACCGCATCAACCAAGGGTACTACGGCTGATCTCGGCAGAGGGGCCATCGGGAGAATCGGCTTTTGTAGGAAAGGGATCCTGTGGCCTACGATAACGTCTGCAAGTACTTGGTGGAATGGTTCCCCGAGTCCTTTGCCCGGTGGCTGCTGGGATCCCCTGTTTCCTTGGCTCAGCTACAGCCGACGGAGCTGTCCACCGAGCCCATCCGAGCGGACTCTCTTATCCTGCTGCGGGCCCAAAACTTAATTTTGCATCTGGAGTTTCAAACCGACCCGGATCCCGATATCCCCTTCCGCATGGCCGACTATTGCCTGCGCCTCTACCGCCGCTATCCTGCCCAGGAGGTGCGGCAGATTGTCATCTACCTAAGAAAAACCCAGTCAGAACGGGCGTACCAAACCTCTTTTCAACGGGGATCCCTTTCTCA
>NZ_JANSIH010000127.1:0-932 GCF_047462075.1 Synechococcus sp. R55.2 | reverse complement strand
GAAAAGGTATTGACCTGCTTTAGCGACCTGGAGACCGGCATTGCCAACTTTTCCAGCGCTCCCACTGCTCGTTAGGCCGACATTAGGCCTTACTTTTGGGGATCCCCCGATGCTCTTTTCAGCCCATCAGCGAATTCTGGTGATCCCTCTAGCAATTTTCTCAACAATCTTCAGCCATGCCCCAGACCGGCCTCGATACCTTTCAGCTTCTCTACCAGCACCACCGTGGCCCCAGCTTCTGCGAGCGCATGCTGGCAACAGCTCCTGGGCGCTTTAACGAGGCGTTTTGGCAGTTCTGGCAGATGCACATCGAGCCCTGTCTGCCTCCTGCACCGCGCTTGTTGGATCTGGGAACCGGGCCGGGGTTTGCTCTGGGTCAGTGGGCGCAACGCTATCCCGGAGGACACTTCATCGGGGTGGATGTGATGCCCTACATGTTGGAGCGAGCGGCGGCAGATTTGAAGGGGATCCCTGGAGTCCATTTGCTGCAGGCCGACCTGCACGACCCTCACTTGCCGCTTGCGGCCAACAGCATCGATGCAGCTCAGGCAGTGGTGGTGTTGCACGAGATGGTGCAGCCCTTGCGCTTGTTGCAGGAGGTGTTGCGTCTACTCAAGCCGGGGGGGCGATTTTTGCTGGTGGATTGGGTGCGCGCCCCGCTCAGCCTCTACTTCGATGCCGATACAGAGGCCCAACTCTTCCAGTCGGACACGCCTTTGGAAACGCTGCTGGATCAGTTTACCCACTTCTACGAGCACAATCGCTTCAGCGCCGAAGACCTGGTGTGGTTGCTCGAGAAGGTGGGTTTCGCAGTGGTTGCTCAGAAGATCTACAACCAAAATCGCTTTGTGCGACTTGCAGCCGAAAAGCCTATCTCGTAAACTACCCGGCTCCGACCGCTAAGCGGTACGGAGCGGGCTTTCAGTAGCCCT
>NZ_JANSIH010000126.1:0-910 GCF_047462075.1 Synechococcus sp. R55.2 | reverse complement strand
AGATGTGTATTAGAGTCAGGGTTTTGTCTAGGAACACTCTACAGGTAACAAAGTAAGCCAGATCCTCAAGAACCGAAATCACTTATTAAGAAAAAGTTGTGAATTGAAACTTACTTGCAACAAATCCTCTCTGCCTCGCGTCTTCGGCAGCGTGACCAGATTGAGAAGGTTGGGTTGGCGGCCAATCCAGATCCCGGATACGACAGCAACCCTCAGAATACTCAGCCTCTATCTCTTCTGGCCGAGATGAGCATCTGTGTTGGGAACTATTTCCGTATCTGTTGCTACAGAACTTACAATAAGACGGGCTGTGCAGAGGTACCGGGGGAGAGAACCCCTAAGGTAGGGATCAAATCGGCGCTGCGCCGCTTTAAGGGCTAAGTTTCTGAGGCAGGAATCTTGCCAGATCTGCGTAACCATCGCTACTTTGAAACCAACCTGGAAAAGCGCAAGCGCAAAGCAGGAGTCCCCAGGGATCCGCTCAACCTTTAAAACTGGGGCAGAGGGGGCAGGTGGAGCGTGAAAGTTGTCCAGCCGGCGGCGCTGCTGACCTCGATGGATCCCCTTAGTTGATCCACCATTTGCTTCACTAGGGCCAAGCCTAGACCGGTGCCCCCTTCCTTCCAGGGATCACTCTTAGGGATCCGGTAAAAGCGCTCGAAAATGCGAGTTAACTCCTCAGAGGGGATCTCTTGGCTGTTGCTGACCTGGATATGGCTTTGGCGGTTTTCCGTTTCAATTTGTAAGCGGATGGATCCCTGGGGCGGAGTGTATTTAACGGCATTGTGCAGCAACTCCCGCAGGATCCGCCCCAAAAGTAATGGATCCGTCGTGATGGAGCTCTCCAGGGGAACGCTGGCTTGAAAGGTTTGCCCTTTGGCGCGGGCCTGCTCTTCGGCAATGGCTAACA
>NZ_JANSIH010000125.1:0-29715 GCF_047462075.1 Synechococcus sp. R55.2 | reverse complement strand
TACCAGAACTCTCCCCCGCAGAATATGCGGCCTACAATGCCCTGGGGGATATTTACCTGGATAGCCTCGGCTGGTCAGGGGGCAACACCACCCTGGAAGCCCTGCCCCACGGCCTGCCCATCGTCACCTTGCCCGGATCCCTGCTGCGGGGCCGCCACACCTACGCCATCCTGCAGCAGATGGGGATCCTGGATACCATCGCCCACACCCTCGATGAATACGTCCAGATTGCCAGTCAGTTGGGCTTGGATCCAGAGTGGCGAGAGCAAATGGGCCAGCAGGTGAAAGCACGTCAAGATCGCGTCTACCGGGATCCCGCGCCGATCCGCGCTCTGGAAGAGTGGTTGCGAAGCCTGAAGACCTGAGGGGGCAGTTTGGGTGAAAGGATAAACGGGCGAGTGTTGTCCTCTTGAAGGGATCCCGGACAGATGGCAGGATAGGCGGGGTTGTCTTGCCGGGCTTTGCCCATGTCTTCTGAGTCTGCTCCCGGTCAGTTCCCCAGGCCGGAAAACGCCCCCGACAACTTGCCCTCCCTTTCAACGCGCCTGAAAGAGATTGCCGTGGTATTCCTGCGGCTGGGATCCCTGGGTTTCGGCGGCCCCCAAGCCCACATCGCCATGCAACACGATGAGGCGGTGATCCGGCGGGGCTGGATGAGCCAGGAACAATTTACCGAAGGGGTGGGCCTATGTGAAATGTTGCCAGGGCCAGCTTCTACCCAGATGGGGATCTATGTCGGCTATGTGCGGGCAGGCTGGTTGGGGGCGGTGCTGGCGGGGATTTGCTTCATTGCCCCTGCTTTTGTGATCGAGGTGATTTTTTCTTGGCTTTACTTTCGCTTTCAGGGGGTGCCGCAGCTAGAGGGGATGTTTTTTGGGGTGGCCCCGGTGGTGATCGCCATTATCCTGGCCTTTTGCTGGAAACTGGGCCGTAAAGCTGTGAAGGATTGGAGCCGGGGGCTGATCGCGGTGGCGGCCTTTGCCCTGCTGCTGATTGGGGGGGTGAATATCCTGTTGCTGTTCGGGCTGGCGGCTCTGGTGGGGCTGCTGCTGTATGGGCCCAAAAAAGGCCCACTATCGGGGATCCCGATTTTACTCCCTTGGCCAGTATTGACGTTGGCCCAGACGGTAGTGGCCACGGTTCCACCGGAAACCCTTATCCTGAGCAGCTTTTGGGGTCTGGAGCGGATTGGTGCCTATTTCTGGCCTTTGACCTTGTTTTTCCTGAAAGTAGGCGGCGCCATCTTCGGGGGAGGGCTGGTGATCATCCCCTTCATCGCCGACGAGGTGGTGGATCAGTTGCGCTGGTTGACGCCGGCAGAGTTCTTGGATGGGGTGGCCATTGGGCAATTGACTCCTGGCCCGGTGGTGCTGACAGCAGCCTTTATCGGCTACAAAGTGGCAGGGGTGTTGGGGGCGCTGACGGCGACGGTGGCGATCTTTGCCCCTTCTTTTGCCTTTATTTTGCTGGCAGCTCCGGTTTTACTGCGCATACGGCGCAATGCTTGGGTAAAGGGATCCCTGCAAGCCATCACCCCAACTGCGCTGGGGGCGGTTGCCGCGGCTACAGTGCCCTTGGCCCAAAATGCGCTGCTGCAAGAAACAACTCCCGCTTCGCTGGTGGCTTTGGGGATCGGGGTAGCTGCCTTCATTGCCTTGATGCGCTTTCGCCAGCCCACTTGGCTGTTGGTGTTGGCGGGAGGGGGAGTGGGTTTGCTGACTCGAGGCCTGTTGGACTAGAGGTTTTGCTTCCTGGCTCCGCCCTCTCGTTGGGGGTGAGGGAATGCTCCTATCCAGCCTGATAGCCTCAGCCGCTAGCTGGCCTGGGCCAGCCCTTCCTCAGAGGGATCCCTGCCTTCCAGGCGACAAAACAGTTGCCGCATCAGCAGCTCCCGTTGGCCAAGGGACAGGTGAGGGGCAAGGGTGCTGGGAAAGTGGGGCATGGCCAGGGTGACACGATCCAACAGGTCGGCGCGGCGGTGTCTCTGTTGAATGGCCCAAGCCCGTTCCAGAAGGTTTTGGGCTGCTTCTGGCGCCAATCCCGCTTGCTCCGATAACCACGTTGCCAGTTGTTCCAAATCGGGGTCGAAGCGCAGCCGGTACATGTAGATCAGCATGCCGATCCCGATCACCAAGCCCAAGCCACTGGCTACATAGGCGGCTTTGATGGAAGTTCCCGGCAGATAGGCCACCGCCGACACGCGCAAGATTTCGTAAGGGATGCGAATCAAGCTGTAGCCGACCACATACGTCCAAACCCAAGTGCCATCTTTAAGCTTGGGGAATCGCCAGAACATCCCCATCAACAGAGCAAACAGGGCCAGATTGAGGATGCTCTCGTAGAAAAAGATCGGGTGGAAAAACTCAAACTGGCTGTATTCCGGCTCGCGAGCTTGGGGAGGAATGTACACCCGCAGCGGCCAAGGGCTGTCCGGGGGAATAGGGGCACCATAGGCCTCGGAATTGAAAAAGTTGCCCCAGCGCCCAATGGCTTGGCCCAAAATTAACCCAGGGGTGAGAACATCGGCATACTTCCAGCCGTGGATCCCGGTGGCGCGGCAATAGAAGTAGAGAGCCAGAGCACCGGCCAGCACCCCGCCATGGATGATGAGGCCCCCCTGCCAAATGGCGAAGGCCGAGAGGGGGTTGTCTCTGAACTCTGACCAATGGGTGATGACGTAGTAGAGTCTGGCCCCCAGAAACCCAGACACCACCAGCCACAGGGCCAGTAGCTCCACCCGTTCGCCGGCTTTGCCGGGTTCTTTCTCCAAATGACGGGATTCGGCCAGTGCTTTGGTCAAGATCAAGCCGACCAACACGGCCACTGCCATCAATAGGCCATACCAGCGTAGGCCCAGCCCTCCCACCAGCGGGGTGCCAGGGGGAAAACGGAAGACAAATTCTCCAGGTGAGCTGAAGGTGAGACCCAACAGCCCTGCACTCCATAGGTTCATCAACAACACGCTCTGCACCCCAAAATCCCTCAATTCAACTAACCTCACAGGCAAGATTCCACTGGGGGGTTTTGGATCCCCATACCCCTACTCCCGCAGCACGTAGCCCACCCCACGCACGGTCTGGATGAGGCGCTTTTCCCCTTGGCCTTCGATCTTGAGGCGCAAATAGCGAATGTAGACCTCGATGATGTTGGAGTCGCCCATGTAGTCCAGCCCCCACACATGCTCCAAAATCTGCTGGCGGGTGAGCACCTGTCGAGGGTGTTCCATCAAGTAGCGCAGCAGGTCGTATTCTTTGGCTGTTAACTCCACTTGCCGCTCTCCCCGAGTGACCTCCCGCGTTACGGGATCCAGAATCAGATCCATGAACACCAACTGGCCATCGCGGGATCGCCTTGGCTGCCGCAAATAGATCCGTATCCGAGACAGCAGCTCCTGAATGCTGAAGGGTTTGACCACGTAATCATCCGCCCCGGCATCCAACCCCGCTGCTCGATCCGACACCTCATCTCTGGCGGTCATCAACACCACCGGCACGCGGTTGCCCGTTGAGCGCAGTCGCCGACAAATTTCCAAACCTGAGATGCCGGGCAACATCCAGTCCAACAGCACCAAGTCGGGGTTTTGGTCGCAGGCTGCCCTCAACCCGGCCATGCCATCGCTGGCTACGCTGACTCGATATCCCTCACAGGTCAGCTCCGTTTCCACAAAACGAGCCAGCTTAGCTTCATCTTCGATCACCAGAATGTGGGCAGAAGAGGGTTCAGGCTCTGGCATACGCTCTCTTGCTGAATCCAAGGAAGACGCCGAAAAACTTGCTCATTGCCCCCAAGCATATCTCAACCGTATGGATTGGCAGTCGAGATGACTGAATCCGTCCTAGCCTGCAACAGCCTTGTGGAATTGCCTGGGGTTGATATCAGCAAGTGCTTTGAGTTATTCAAAAGGCATTCATGTACCTTATCACCATGAGTATCCTAAGCCATGACCCTCTCTCCTGTTCGGCTCACCCCGCCCCTACCTCCCATTCGATGGGAAAAACTGCCGGAAGACTTTCCCTTGCCGGATGAGCCTGTGGAAAGCACCTTACAGCCCCTTTTGGCTGCTGCTCTGCGTGAGGCATTGGAACTCGCTCAGATGATCCCTGCCCAGGCTTTGATCGCCTCCAACTTTGGCCTTTGCAGCACTGTCGGGGACAAGGTGGTGGTGAAAGCCCCCGACTGGGTTTATGTGCCCGCAGTACAGCCGATTCCCGAAGGAGAGATCCGCCGCAGCTATACCCCCCACCTAGAAGGGGATCCCCCGGCGATTGTGATGGAATTCATCTCCGAAACCGAGGGCGGCGAGTACTCCATCAATCCCCACTATCCCTATGGAAAATGGTATTTCTACGAGCGCATTTTGCAGGTGCCTGTCTATGTAATCTTTCATCCCAAAACCGGTGAGCTGGATGTCTACCGCCTGGAGAATGGCCGCTATACCCCTGTATCGGCGGATGAAAACCGTCGCTACTGGATCCCGGAGATTGGCTTGTTTTTGGGGGTGTGGCGGGGACAAAAAGCCGAGACCAAAGCCAACTGGTTGCGGTGGTGGACTGCCGATGGGAGTTTGCTGCTGTGGGGGAGTGAACATATAGAGCAGGAGCGGCAGCGGGCCGAACAGGAGCGGCAGCGGGCTGAACAGGAACGGCAACGGGCCGAGGCGGCAGAGGCAGCTCTCGAACAAGCCCGCTCGGAGCAACGACGCCTAGCGGCAAAGTTGCGGGAACTGGGGTTGGATCCTGATGCGGCAACCGACTATTGTTGACTATCTGTTGATATCCCCCCATTTCCCCAGTAGGTGCGCCCTCGCCAAGACCGGGGTCGGCTGAGAGCAGACAGGATCACCCGCAAGACTGCCAAGGGATCCGCCAGCGGAGAGATCCAAAACGTCCAGGGGGGGTCTTGATAGGAGCCGCGAATCCCCACGAGCACACCCAACCGTAGGGCAAGCAACCCCAAGTTCAGCCCCAACAGCAATTGCTCCGTCAGGGAGAGGGAAAGCCCTAAGCCGATCATGCCCAGTAAACCCACCGCCGCCAGCCCAGGGATCCCTTGGGTGAGGACGAGGAGAGCTATATCCCCCCACAACTGGGCCACAGGGGTGGCATCTTTCAAATCGAGGGATCGGCCCCACTCTCGCCAAGTTTCGCCAAAAGAAGTGTACATGCGCACCTTGAGCAGGTGCCGACCGTCGTAAAAAGCTACTTTAAAGCCGGCTGCCGCAATCTGCCGCACCAAGGTGACATCGTCACAGAAGGAGGCCCGCGCCAGCGTGTAGCCGTTCATGGCTTCCAGCACCGACCGGCGCACTAGCATACATTGCCCATTGGCCATCGTCCGTTCTGGCAGGGTAGCCCTGTCTCCGGCTGCCCCATAGCGATAGATCAGGGTCACCAAAAGAGCCGGTTGCAGCCAGCCTTCCCCCCAGTGCTGCAAGATAAACTGCGGTGCCAGGGTGATCAGGTCGAGCCTTTGGGCCTGGGCGGTTTCCAGCAGGCGCTCCACCAAGCCTGGCTGGGGACGGGTATCGGCATCAATGCCCAGGATCCACTCAGAGGCCGGATCCGACTGGAGAAATCCGTAGTGCAAAGCCCAGGGGCGGCCCACCCATCCGCCGGGGAGGGGATCGTCGGTTACCAGACGGAAGCGCGGATCCCGCTTGGCCATCTGCAGCACTTTTTCGGGGGTGCCATCTTGAGAGCGGCTGTCCACCACCAGCACCTCCCGCAGGACGGAGCTCTGTTGGTGTAATCCTTCCAGGCAGGGATTGATGCGTTCCGCTTCGTTGAGGGTGGGCAACAACACGCTGACCAAGCCCGGCTGCAAAGGGATCCCAGGCTGACCGGGAGGCAGAGGGGAAGGGCGCCGCAAAGAGGGCAGCAGCCGCGCCAGCAGCACCGCCAGCATCGGCACTTGCATAACCAATAGACTCAGGGCGGCAGCATCTCCAGCCCAGGCAGGGATCCCGTTCATGCCAGTTCTAACCTGTAAGGGAAAAGTGTCCAAGAATGCTTGCAAGAGAAGCCCAGGGAAGACAAACTCATACTCATGGTGATTTAGCAACTCAAAATCAGTTTGGTTCCATCGTGCCTGTGCCCATCCCCCCTCAAACCTGACGGGCTTTTCATGGATGTCTTCATCCAGCTCAGCCACAAGGGATCCCCTGTTACGGTTGTGAAATTGCACAGTGAAAGGCTCAACGCCGCGATTGCCCGCGAGGTACGGAAAGAGCTAAGCCAAATTCTCACCGAGAAACCGGGACATTTCTTGTTGGATCTTAGTCAGGTTAGCCTGATCGACAGCATGGGGTTGTCGGTTCTGGTTTGGGCGCATCGCCATTGCCGCGCTTCGGGCTATTAACTCAAGTTCTGCAGCCTGCAGGAGCAGGTCAAGCTGCTCTTCTCCATCACCGGCTTGGATGCCATTTACGAGATCTACCCCTCTGTAGAAAAGGCACTTGAGTCTTTTCCGTAGCTCTCCCTATCGGGTCAACTGAGAACCGTCAGGGATCAGCTTCTCAACACCTGGATTAGCCTAACGGTTGAAAACCTGCTCAGGGGGAGGGGTTGCTGTTTTGGTTCTCGACCGTCTGGGGCCGGTTCACCTGGGCATAAACTTCTGCCTGTTGCCGAATCTGCTCCCGGACTTGGGGCGGGGCCAGCCGGGCTGCTTGCTCAAACAGCTCAGGCGCTTTTGCCCGTAGGTTTTCATCGGTGGCGGAGCTGAGGGCTATGGCTTTGCCCAACACGGGGGTGAAATCACTGGGATCCGCCGCAATCAACTTGTCGTAGAGGACTACAGCTTTCTCAGTCTGGTTGTTGCGGGCGTAGACAAAAGCCAAGCGCAAACGCACATCATTATCTTCCGGCGCTTCTTCAAGATGCTTCTCCAGTAGGGCAATGGCCTCAGAGGTGCGGCCCAGGGTTAGCTGCACATCCACCAACTGTTGTAGCACCTGGCCATCTTTGGGATCCCTGTCGTGAAGGAGCTGGAGCTGTTCTAACGCCCCTTCAAAATCCCCCGTATCCTGTTGGATTTGGGCCAAAAAAGCTCGCAGTTGCCGATTTTCGGGCTCCAGTTCCACCAGCTTCTTCAGCGGCTCAATGGCCCCTTGCGGCTCGTTCAATTGCAGTTGGGTGTCGATCAACCCCCGCAGGGCAATGGGGTTATCCGGCTCCCGCTCCAGCACGACGCGATAGCCGTCTGCCTGGGCCCGCAGTTGCTCGGTTACCAGGCTGGCCTCTGGAGATTCGGAAGGCCCGAGGGCCTGGAATAGCGGGCCAAAGGAGAAGCCCAAGAAAGTTACCGTGCCCACCACCAGCAGCAAAATGTTGAGGAGCTTGCGGGCTGGGGATTCTTGGGGTTTGGACTGAGGCATAAAGGGCTCGCGCAGAAGACTCCTCTGTACTCTATCATCGGCGCCGGGGCAGGCTGCGGGGTGAGGTTACCCAATACCCAAAACTTTTGAAAACAGCATCCAAGGGGAGGGCAATGCCGTACTGAATTTAGGTAGTGCTGAATCTTTTTGCCACCCCTCACTCCCTCTTAACCATGCGGATCACCTGTTACCCCGACAACCTCACCTTGGAAGCCAATCCCCTGCTCACGGTTCTGGAAAATCTGCTCAAGGCGGGGGTGCGCCATGTCCATGCCTGTGGGGGCAATGCCGCCTGCTCCACCTGTCGCATCCTGATTTTGGAAGGCAGCCAAAACTGCCGCAGCATGACTCCTGCCGAGAAGAAGTTAGCTCAACGGCTAGACCTTCCTGTACATATTCGTCTGGCCTGTCAAACCCGCATCACTGGAGATGTCACCCTGCAACGGCTGGTGATCGATAAAGCAGATGTGGAAGTAGCTCAACATCAATTGCAGGCCCATTCGGTCGGCAGCCAAGTCACCGCCGCCATTCTCAGCGCTTCCCTGCGGGGGACGGCCAACTTCGACGAGGAGAACTTTCCCTACGATGTTGTCTACACCTTGGGTCGCTACTTCACCCAGATGGGAGCATTGGTGCAGCAACATGGGGGAGTACTGGCCAACCAGAGCGGGCTGAGAAGTTTGGCCTTGTTTGGCTTAAAACAACCCGAGCTGGCCGTACAGCAGGCACTGCAGGCGGGATTGGCGCTTGGACAGTCGGTGGCGGAGTTGAACAGGTCTCTGCGGCAACTCTCCTACCCCCAGGTTAAGCTCACCCTCGGGATCCACTACGGCCCAGTCCTTTTGCTGCCCCTCGATCCCCAAGATCCGCAGCGGTTGTCCGCCTTCGGGAAGTCGGTTCAGCTTGCCACCTGGCTGGAGTCGGTTGAGGATGTTTCGCAAGGGGGGGAACAGTCTGAGGAACAGAGCTCCCGGTTGCTCATCTCGGCAGCTGTGTATCGAGCCGTGGAAGGGCAACTCCTGCAGGTGGAGCCTCTTTCGGTGAAACCCGTTCCCAACGCCAAACCCATTCGAGTCTATAGGGTGCATCCCAACCCCGTCAGCTTGCCGACTGGCGAGGAGCAAGCTCCAGAAGCAACCAAGCCTGAACCGCTTGGATGGCTGGAAGCGCTCCGGGAATGGCTACAGGCTTGGTCTCGTTTTTGAGGGATCCCTTCAGGCAAAAACGCCATCCCTTTGCTGAACTTGGGCCTGCAAATAGGGGATCCCCATCCGGTGGCAGTAGTCGCCGAAGCTCTCGCCAGGACGGCGCTCCTGCTTGTAGACCTGCAGGAGAACTCTCATGAGCGGCACGATCTGGCTGATGTGTACCCGATCCTGAAACACTTGCGCCAGGCGATCCCCCTGCGGGCTGGCTCCCAGCCAAATCTGGTAGTAGCCATCGGGGGCGGATCCCACCAATCCCAGTTCCGCCAAGTAGGGTCGGGCACAGCCGTTGGGGCAGCCGGTCATGCGCACCAAAAAGGGCGAATCCTGCAGATCCAGCTCCTGCAACAGCCGATCCAACTGGCGAACCAGCCCCGGCAAAGCCCGCTCCGACTCGGTAATCGCCAACCCACAGGTGGGCAGGGCAGGGCAGGCCATCGACAGCCGCACCAGTTGGGGGATCTCTTCCTTGGAAAGCACCCCGTGGGATTTGAGGATCTGGTTGATGGCCTCCCGCTGGCCATCCTCGATGTCAATAAAGATCACGTCCTGAGTGGGGGTCAGCCGCATGTCCAGAGAAAAGGCTTCCACAATCCGGCGCAGTGCCGTCTTGAGCTGTCGCTCTGGGGTGTCCTGGATACGGCCATTTTCGATGGAAATGCCCAAAAACCAACGGCCATCCCCCTGCTCGTGCCAGCCTAGGTAGTCGTCGCTGTTGGGGACAAACTTGGGTAGGGGGCGAAACCGGGGCAATTTTTCCCCCACATACTCCTCGACAACGCGGCGAAACTTGCGGATCCCCCAGTCTCTCACCAAGTATTTCAACCGCGCCTGCTTGCGGTCGTAGCGGTTGCCGTAGTCCCGCTGCACCGCCAAAACGGCCTGGCAAACCCGATACACCGATTCCGGCGGGGCAAAGCAGAGCTTTTGGGCCAAAAGGGGCTGGGTTTCTTCCTTGCCGTGGGTACGCCCCATGCCCCCACCCACCACAATGTTGAAGCCCTTCAAGTTGCCCTTGCGGTCGGTGAGCACAATCAAGCCCAGGTCCTGGGAGTACACATCTACCGTGTTTTCCCCAGCTACGGTGATGGCTGTCTTGAACTTGCGGGGCAAATAGACGGGGCCATACAGAGGTTCTGGCCCCTCCAGGCGCACCCCGTTGCCCACAAACTGCTCTGCTTCCCGCACTTCCTCATCCACCGGTGGGATGGGAACCGGCTCCCCATCCACCCAGATCTCGTAGTAGGCAGAGGTCTTCGGAGCCAACAGATCCGCCAGCTTGCGGGCATACTCTTGGGCATAGCGATAGGCAGGGCGATTTTTGTAGGGGGCAACCGGTGCCATCACGTTGCGGTTGACATCGCCGCAGGCGGCCAGGGTGGATCCCATCTGTTTGAGAATGCTGGCTATGGTGGCCTTGAGGTTTTTCTTGAGGATCCCGTGCAACTGAAAGGTTTGCCGCGTTGTGGCTCGCAGGGTGCCATTGCCGTACTCATCGGCCAGCCGATCCAGGGTCAAGTAAAGCTGGGGGGGCACGTGTCCCCCTGGGATGCGGGTGCGCAACATGATGGAATAGGCCCGCTCCAATCCTTCCTGCTTCCGTTGCTGCCGCAGATCCCGGTCATCCTGCTGGTAGGCGCCATGGAACTTGAGCACCTGCACCGCCGCCTCGCTGAAATGGGTGGTGTCTTGGGCCAGCTCCTGCTGAAGGGGATCCCGTAGAAAGTGGCTGTCTGCCTTGATCTGCTCCACCTTGGAACGCTTGGCCTCGGATGGGATCATGGGGGGCATTGATAATCTCCAGTAAACCGGTCGGAATACTTGTGAATAACAGGCTATCACCTCCTTTGAAGAGCGTCCAGTTGGAAAAGTCAGCCTCTTATCCGGGTTTTGTTCCAAACCCGCAAAGCTTGTCATTTGAGTCAGGTGGAGATGTCGGCGCTGCTAGCTGGCCAGGGCTAGGCGGGCACCATACTCCTGCACCGACCACAGTTGCCAGGCACAATTCCCCTGCAGCTCCAAGACCAAGTCGTGGTAGGCCAGGAGGGTGGGGCGATGCCCAACGCTGATGTAGGTGGTGTTCAGGTGTTGCAGCTGCAGGTAGAGCAGTTTTTCGTTGGCCACATCCAGGGCGCTGGTGGCCTCGTCCAAAATGGCGTAGCGGGGCTGGGTGATCAAAATGCGGGCGAAGGCAAGGCGCTGCTGTTCCCCTAGGGAGAGGGTGCTGGCCCAATCTTTCTCCACATCAAAGCCGCCCACCCGCTCCGGCAAGTCCCCCAAGTTCACCTGGGCCAAGACTCGGATGAGATCTTCATCGGTGAGGTCTCGGCGGCGTTTGGGATAGAGCAGTTGATCCCGCAGGGATCCCAGCAGCATATAGGGTTTCTGGGGCAAAAAGAGCATCTCCTGAGTATCTGGGCGGGCGATGGATCCCTGGCCGTTGGTCCATAGGCCGGCAATGGCCCGCAACAGGGAACTTTTGCCGCTGCCGCTAACACCGACAATCAAAAGCCGCTGGCCGGCTTCCAAGGCGAAGGAGAGATCCCGCACCAGGGTTCGTTCTGAATTGGGGGTGAGCAAAGTGACGTGGTTTAGCGCCAATTGCTGGGCAATGCGAGTTTGAATGTTGCTTTCCCGAGCGCCGGTGTGGCGCAGCGCCGGATCTTCCAGAGACTCGTGAAAGGAGCCTAAGCGGTTGATCCCAGCGGCAAAACTGGAAATGCTTTGAATCTGGTTGGCCACAATGGAGAGGGCGCTCAACACCTGGCTGAAGGCAATGGTGGCTTGGGTAATGGTGCCGAAATCTCGCACGCCGCTGAAGTAAAGGGGGGCGACGATGACATAGGGCACAATGCGGGTGAAATAGTTGTAGGCGTATTGGAAAATATCGATGATGGCCTGCCAGATGATCAGCAAATTAAAATTGCGCAAGGCCGCACCAAAGCGATGCAAAATTTGCCTGAGTTCTTGATCCTCTCCCTGGTAGAAGGCAATGGACTCGGCATTATCCCGCACGTGCACTAAGCTGTAGCGAAAATCAGCTTCGTAGCGCAGTTGATCGAAGTTAATTTTGATCAGCTTGCGACCGGCCAAAATGGCGATGGCAGTACCGATAGTGGCATAGACCACCAGACCCAACGCCAACGGACGAGAAATACCATAGAGAATGCCAGTAAAAGCATAGAGGGTGAGAATCGAGTCAAGGATGTCCAACAGGAAGGAAAGGGTGGTGCCGGTAAAGGAGCGGACATCCTCTGATATACGCTGGTCGGGGTTGTCGATTTCGGTGTTGGCGGCGTTGGAATCCAGCTCGTAGTAAGCCCGCTGATCGAAGTAGCGATCCAGAAAATGATCGGTCAGCCATTCTCGCCAAAACAGCCCTAGCTTGAGGCGAGTGTAGCGGTAGATCACCAAAATGGGAATAGCTGAGATAATCAGCACTCCATAAATAATCAAAAACTGCCAGAAAGTGGGCTCTTCTTTTTGCTGCAGAGCTGTGTCGATAAACCGAAAGATAAAGCTGATCATCACGTTCAGCCGGTTGACCGTCAGCGACAGAAACAGCAAAAAGGTGAGCAGCACCCACTGCAACCAGCGCTGGCGAAGCTGCCGCCACACTGCCCCAAAACAAAGGCTGCTCAAAGCCAAGCTGACCGAGGCCACCCACAGCACTGGCGAGGACAAGTTTCTCTTCGTTTGCGCCACCAATCCGGCTGCCACATTGGTGAAAAACTCCGGGAACAGGGCTTGACCGACCAAAGTTACCCCAATCTCCACAAAGAACATCAGGGCAACCACAAACACCATGGCCGCTGCCAGCAAGCCCAAAAAGATCCAGCCCCCATAGCGTACTCTGGGGTAAAAGTAGGGCTGGGCCACCGTGATAAACCGATCCCACAGTTTGCGGTCGAAGTTAAATTGAGAGGCTTGGGATTCCATTTTTGCGGTCGGCGGAGAGAGCAAGATCGACATCTCTCAGGCTAGCAGGCCACGGCTGCCAATCTGTGTTCAATAGGAGCAAATTCCATTGGGGGTGGAACAGGTTCGGTGTCTCTTCAACCTTGCAACCGGCTTTGCCAAGCCGATTGGGCCGCCAGCCACACCGTCTGAACCGGCACGTGAAACTCCTGGGCGCGGGCCACACAATCGCGAAACTCCGGCTGAGCGTTGACGATGCGGCCATGGTGGCGGGCTACCTTGATGTCTACCAGGCCGTAAGGGGTTTCCACCCGCTCAATGACCCGCTCCAGTAGGGTGCGCTGCTGTTGGAAGTGGCGAATGCCCAGGGTGGTGGTCTCCCGGAAGATGAGATCTTGACACTCCGGCACCCGATCCGGCGGACAGATAACGGTGAGCAGGATCCCCGGCCGCCCCTGTTTCATGGTGATCGGCTGGGTAAACACGTCCCAGGCCCCGAGGGCCAACAACTGCTCGCAGGTGTAGGCAACCACTTGGGGGTTGAGATCGTCAATTTGGGTCTGCAACACCGATACCGTTTCCGTTAGCTCTCCCCCATCGGCTTCCCCAATCCAGAGACGAAACACGTTGGGAATGGGCAGCTCTTGGGCACCGGCCCCACGCCCCACTTTTTCCACCCGCATCGGCGGACAGGGGCCAAACTCTTCCGCCAACGCCACAGCCAAGGCTGCTCCTGTGGGGGTCACCAGCTCCGCTTCCACCCCGTTGCTGAACACCGGCACGCGGCCCATTTCCCACAACTCGATCACCGCCGGCACCGGCACGGCCAATTTGCCATGCTCTGTGCTCACCCAGCCGCCCCCAACAGGATGGGGGGATGACAACACCCGCTCCACCTGCAGCCAATCTAGGCCAATGCAAGTGCCGACAATATCCACCAAAGCATCCACTGCCCCCACTTCGTGAAAGTGCACTTTTTCCACAGGCATCTGATGGACTTTTGCTTCCGCCTGCGCCAACTTTTCAAACACCGCCAAGCTGCGGGCCTTAATGGCTGGGGAAAGCTGGGATCCCGCGATCAAAGCCTGAATCTCTGCCCAATGCCGAGCAAGGGATCCCCCACTCTGGGATCCCAGCACCTCCACCACAGCTTGCAGAGCAGGCTGCCCACACCGCTGCACCCGGCTCACCTGCAGGCTATATTCCCCCTCGATGCCCAACGCCTGGAGCTGACGGTTGAGGTACTCCAAAGGCACCCCGCAATCCAGCAGGGCTCCTAGACACATATCGCCGGCAATGCCCGCCGCACAGTCGAAGTAGGCTATTTTCATGCTGGAGAACTGGGGGTAGCCGCTGCCGCCAGAATGGACTTGGATCCCTCTTGATTGTAGGCAGCAACCGGCCTGGAAAAGGCGATGGGAGAAGAATCAAGCTTCTCCAGAGTCGGAAGATTCAGAAGATCGGGCAGCAGATTCCCGCCACTGTTGGATGATGTTGCCCAAATTGCGCCGGAATTCTCCAATTCCCAGCAGGGATCCCGGCTCGGGATCCCAGGAAGCTGAGAACACACCGTAGCTGATGCCCAAAAAACCAAGGCCAAACAAGGTCAGCGACTCTGCCAAGGTGAAGTAGGGGGGCAGAGGAACCACGTGGTTGGTCAAGAGATAGTAATTCACAAAAAAGCTGCTCAGGCCCAGCCCCGAAGGGATCCCAGAAAACACCAGAATCCGCCGCACCATCCGCCGGCTGACCTCAGGGGGAATCACGGCAACAGGCTCCTTCTTGGCCGGCTTCTTCTCCACCTCAACAGAGGCGGAGGGGGAGCGACGGCGAAAGGTTTTGGACTGGCGGCTGGATTTGCCCACGAAGACAGATCTCCGATAGCGTTTTGGATGGGCTGCCTACTTTTTCACCCGGATGTTCAGCCGTTCGGCCAGCTCCCGGAAGCGGTCAGGAGAATGCTTGGCGATGTAGTTGAGCAAACGCTTGCGACGACCGATCATCATCAGCAGGCCGCGGCGGGAGTTGAAATCCTTCGGGTTTCTCTGAAGGTGCTGAGAGAGCTGGTTGATGCGACTGGTGAGCAGAGCCACCTGAACCTCGGCAGAACCGGTGTCGGTGTCGTGCAGTCGATAGCTCTCAATGATCTGCTGCTTCTCTTGTTGCAATAAGGCCATAAGATCAAGGGACTGGATGCACTGCTTCAAGATAATAACATCGGCTTTTCCTCCCTCGCTATGGCCGAGGAGGGTTATGGAGAGAATGGGATATGACAACAACCTCTGGGGATCCTCCGGCACTGCCCGCTTTGCTGGAGCTGTTGAACTCACAAGACTTGGGAAATCGGCTGCGCGCTGTCAACAAAGCCAGAGAACTGCCTGGGCCAGAAGCCCTGACATTGCTGCAGCGAGCGATTCACGACGAGAATGCCCGCGTCCGTTATGCTGCCATCAGCCAGATGGGCACCCTGTCTGGCGTCGATCCGAACCTACTGTTGCCCATTTTGCAGCGCTCTTTGCGAGAGGATCCGGAGTTCGATGTGCGGGCTGCTGCCGCCGCTGCCCTGGGGGATCTCAAGCAGCCACAGGCCCTGGCCGATCTCCTGGAAGCTTATCGGCGAGAAACGGAGTGGCTGGTACGGTTTAGCATCATCGCTGCCCTGGGAGAGCTGGGGAACCCTGCCGCCTTCGACACTCTGGTGGAAGCTTTGCAGGACAAGAGCGAGCTGATCACCACAGCCGCTGCCGCTGCCTTGGGCGATCTGGGGGATCCGCGGGCCATCCCCTACCTGGATCCCCTCATTGATTCCGACGACTGGCAACTGCGCTACCGCGTCTGCATTGCCCTGGCCAAGTTGGGAACAGAAGCCGCTCGCGCCGGACTGACCCGGCTGGCCCAGGATTCCCAAGAACAGGTGGCCGTACATGCCCGGGCTGCCTTGGGATCCCTGTAGTTCCCTAGCTCATGGCATTGATGATGTAGTCAAAGTAAGGGGCGGCTTCAGCGGCTGCCGCCGGCTCCAACAAGCTGAGGGCAGCTTCCTTCAAAAAGACAATCGCATCGATCATGCCGGCGATGGGTACGTTGAGGGCATTGTACATTTCCCGCACCCCTATCAGGCCGATAGACTCAATCGGCTCTTTGCTGCCGGCAATAATGCCATAGGTCACCAGACGCAGATACCAGTCGTAATCTCGCAAACATTGGTTGTAGCGCTTGTCACCGTAGGCATTGCCACCGGGTTGCACGTACTCGGGCCGCTTGGCGAATAGCTGCTTCTGGGCCTGGTCAATGATGCGCTTTTTGTTTTCTGCTAACACCTGAGCGATTTGCAAGCGCCTCTCGCCGGTGGTCATGTAATTCCTGATGGCTTCCAGTTCGCTAACTGAGAGGTAACGCAGCTGGTCATCCGCGGTCTCGATGATCTGGTTGATCACGCTCACGGTAGGGATTCTCCTGTTTTCTAACTTGCTTTCAATTCGGTTCATCAATTCGCAACCCATCCCCCCAGCCCAAGGTCGGCCCAAGAGATGAGCAGGTAGCTCGGCAAACCAGCGCCGCCGGCTGCTCCCAGTTTAGGATAGGGCAAACCTTCCCTCAAGCACTTTGGCGTGACTCCATCTCGAGACTGGCCCTAGATCCGGCCTCGCAGCCATTGGGCCATCTCATTGCGGCGTGGGGCAGCCTCCAGACACACCTCTTCGGTAATCCGCCCCTCTTGGTAAAGCCTAAACAGGGATTGATTCATGGTACACATGCCCTCATAGGAGCCGTCGGCGATCAGTTCCTCAATTTCGTCCACCGCCCCCCGCTTGATGTAGTCGCGAATGGCATCGGTGTTGCGCATGATCTCGTGGGCCGCAGCTCGCTTGCCATCGGTGGTGCGCACTAAGGTTTGAGCGATGATCGCCACCAGGGTTTCTGCCAGTTGCAGGCGCATCGGCTCCTGTTCCTCCGGCTTGTAAATCCCCAGCAGACGCTCGATGGTGCGGACGGCACTGTTGGTGTGCAGGGTTCCAAAGACCAAGTGGCCCGTCTGGCCGGCCTTCAGGGCAATATCCACCGTCTCTCGATCCCGCATCTCCCCAATCAAGATGATGTCCGGATCTTCCCGCAGAGAGGCTTTCAGGGCATTGGCAAATTCCAGGGTGTGGATCCCGACCTCCCGCTGCCGCACCATCGATTTCTTGCTCTGGTGGACGAACTCGATGGGATCCTCAATGGAAATGATGTGTTTGGGAAAGTTGGAATTGATGTAGTCCACCATCGCTGCCAAGGTTGTGGACTTACCGGATCCGGTGGGGCCGGTCACCAAAACCAAGCCTTTGTGCTCTTCGGCAATGCGCTTTAGCACTTCCGGTGCCCGCAACTGCTCCAGCGTCAAAATTTTCAACGGGATCAGACGCATCACCATAGCCGGGCCAAGAAGGGAAACAAAGCAGTTGACCCGACACCGCACCAAACCCTCGTACTGGATGGCAGTATCCAGTTCCAAACATTCCTCAAACTGGCGAATTTGGCTCTCCGGCAGGCTTTCCCGCAGCCAGCCATAGAACATCTCGGTGGTGGTGACCGGGTAGTTGGTCAAAAGCATTTGCCCCCGATCCCGAAAGCGAGGCACTTCCCCCACCCCCAAATGAATATCGGAGTAGCCTTTGTCATAGGCTTCCTGCACCAGTTGGCGCAGAGTCAGGCCCGCAGGAGCAGCTGGAGCCACCGGGATCCGACCGGCAGCCGTTGGGCGAGCTGGTGGCGCAAAAGGCGGGGCAGCAGGAGTGGGGACAGGTGGCGACACTGGAGGCCGAGCAGCAGCAGCCGGAGCCGGAGTGGGCGGGGGCATTCGAGGGGGATCGACAGGATCGGGCACAGGCACCGGTACCTGAGGGGGAGCGACAGCCACACCAGGAGGAAGGGGCCGACCCAGAATGGGGTTGGGGGGGTTTTTGGCGTTGACAGGCCGGGATCCCGTCCCTTGGGAGGCTGAACCGAGCACTGGATCCAGTTGCGTTGGAGGCTCCACCGGGGGCACCGGAGCAGCCGGACGAGACGGACGCTGCATGACCGGCGGAGCCGGGGGCTGCCAATTGGAGTCCAAATCGGTGGGAAACTGGTTTTCGGGGCTGACCTCGCTCATGACAAGCCTCGCTTCTGGCAGGGTTTGAGTCAATCTTAGGCTAGTATTCCCAGCCTGAGCAGAGGGTTAACTCAACCCAACCACCGGCAAAGCTCCGGGAAGCTCCCTAAAAATTGGACGGATGGCGAATAAGACTCAAAAACTCCTCACGGGTACGGGGATCCTCTTGAAACACCCCCACCATCGAGCTGGTGACCGTCCAGGAGCCGGCCTTTTGTACCCCCCGCATCACCATGCACATGTGGGTAGCCTCGATAACCACCCCCACCCCATAGGGATCCAACACCTCCATCAAGGCTTCAGCAATTTGCCGTGTCAGGCGTTCCTGAACCTGCAGGCGACGGGAGTACATCTCGACAATACGGGCAATTTTGCTCAGGCCCACCACCTTTTGCTTGGGGATGTAGGCCACATGGGCTTTGCCGATAAAGGGCAGCAGATGGTGCTCGCACAGGCTAAACAGAGACACATCCCGCAACAGCACCATCTCGTCATGGCCCTCATCAAAGATGGCACTGTTCAGTAGCTCCTCCAAAGACTGCCGATACCCACTGGTCAAAAACTTCAAAGCCGCAACCACTCGTTCCGGGGTTTTTCGCAGCCCCTCCCGTTGGGGATCCTCCCCGATCCCCCGCAGCAGCGTCTCCACCGCCGCCACCATAGCCGGATCTGAGACATCCGAGCTACCCAATTCTTCTTCCGCAAAAGTGGCTCGATCTCGAATCACCCGAGACTTGAAATGGGCTTTGTCATCCATTCGAGATTGCGAGCCAGATCCGGGTTTCGCAAGGGTCATAGCAGGATATTCCTTGGTTAACGAAAGGCTAAGAGAACTCGGTGCATGCAACTCAGCTCAGGTGGCATCCAGTCAAAGGCTGCGATAGCCAAAACCCTCCCAAGTCACGGGCAACCCCAAACCAGCCAGGTCTAAAAGGCTCCCACCGCAGGCATGAAGGTGAGATCTTCCACCACCGCGCCTGTGGGCAACCGAACAATGTAGGCAATCAAATCGGCTACCCATTCCGGCGAGAGCATTTTGGAGCGGTCGAAGTTGACCCCTACCGTGCCCGTATCCCAGAGGGACGTGTCCACGGCACCAGGGCACAAGCTGGTGACCCGAATGCCATGCTGTCGCTCCTCTTCGGCCAGAGCTTGAGAAAAGCCCATCAGGCCGAACTTGCTGGCACAGTAGGCTCCCCAGTTGGGAAAAGCTCGCTTGCCCGCAATCGAGATGACGTTCACAATCGTGCCGAAGCGCTGCCGGCGCATTCCGGGAAGTACGGCTTGGGCGCACAGAAAAGCTGCCGTCAAGTTCAAGTCGATCACTCGCTGCCAATCCGACAAGGGTAAGGTGGCCAAGGGGCCAACATGGGCTATGCCCGCATTATTGACCAAGACATCGCAGACGCCAAATCGATCCAGGAGAGCCTGCAACTGCTGGGGCAGAGCCGCTAGGTCGGCCAAGTCGATGGGAAAAATCGCTGCCTTGCCGCCCTGGGCTTGGATTTGGGCTTGCACCGCCAGCAGATCAGGTTGGGAACGGGCCACCAGAGCTACTGCTATCCCTTGTCGAGCTAGGGCTAGGGCTACAGCTCTGCCGATCCCTCGACTGGCCCCTGTAATCAGAGCACGTTCGGGAAACTTTGTCTCAAAACTCATTTAGAACAAGCCTCTGGAGTGCGCCACACAAGCAAGCGCCGCCCAGGCCTGAGAAACTTCGTTAACTAAGTTTAACACTGATTTTCCGCTGCTTCGCTTGGAATCAGGGCGAGGCGTAGAAACCTTATTCTGTCCTGCTCAAGATCTGGCTGCTGGCTGTTGGATCTCGATCCGGTTGGACGGGATCCGGGGACATGGTAGTGTGGTAAAAATAGTGAAAATCTTTTGCAACAACAACCGTCATGGCTGAGTTCTTGTTTTCTCCAAGTCCCACTGCCGTGCGCGAGGATCCCTCCTACATCCTTCAGCTCGAGGGCATCAGCAAGGGGTTTCCCGGCCAGCGGCAGTTGGTTTTGCGGGAAGTCGAGTTTCGCCTGCCCCAAGGAGACATCCTCAGCATTGTGGGCCCATCAGGTTGTGGGAAAACCACCTTATTGCGCACCATTGCCGGATTTGAGCAGCCGGATAGCGGGCGGATCCTCCTGGGGGGGCAGGTTGTGGCCGGGGAGGGGCAGTGGATCCCACCGGAGCGACGGGGAGTGGGGTTGGTGTTTCAAGATTTTGCCCTTTTTCCCCACTTGGATGTGTTGGCGAATGTGATGTTTGGCCTACGGCCCACTGTCGTGAATGGCCTACGGTTCACCGGTGTGACCGCGTCAGCGTTGCGCAGCGACCCTCGCTCTCCCCTGGCCGAGTTGCCAAATCCGTCTCAGCAGGCGCGCGAACGAGCTTACGAGGTGTTGCGGTTGGTGGGCCTGGAAGACTACACCCATCGTTATCCCCACGAGCTTTCGGGTGGGCAACAGCAGCGAGTGGCTTTGGCGCGGGCTTTGGCCCCCAAGCCCAGCTTAATTCTGTTGGATGAGCCCCTGAGCAATTTGGATGTGCAGGTGCGCTACTACCTGCGGGAAGAAATCCGCAAAATCCTCAAGCAAACCCAGACCTCGGCCATTTTTGTCACCCACGACCAAGAGGAGGCTCTCTGCCTTTCCGACTGGGTGGCGGTGATGCGGGAAGGCCGTATTGAGCAATGGGGATCCCCGGAGGAGGTCTATCGGGAGCCGGCTACCCGCTTTGTGGCAGAGTTCATTACCCAAGCCAACTTTCTCCGCTGCGAGCGGCGGGAGTTGGGTTGGCAGGCTGAAGAGTTGCTGCACATCCCATTCCAGGCTTTGAGGGATCAGCCCGACCCCGGTTTACGCTGCGCAGAGTTGATGGTTCGCCAGGAGGAGTTGCATTTGCACCCTGATCCTCAGGGAGGCATTGTCATTCGGGATCGGCAGTTTTTGGGGCGAGAGTACCGCTATTGCCTGATCACAGCAGCCGGCAAAGAATTGCACGCTCTGGCGCGGGAAGCTCTGCCTGTGGGCACGCGGGTTCAGATCGCTGTCAGACAAGGTCGGCTGTTTCCCCTCTCTGAGGGGCCATCTGTGGCTGAAAAAGAGCCAAATCGGGCAAAAGGCAAAAGTGTTGCCTGACATCGAGGTTCTTTTGCACACCTTTAGCAACCCATCTTCCCCGCGACACGAAAGCCTTCGCCCCAGATAGGGCTTAGACTGGCAAGACGGTGGTCCAGGCTGGTAGCTCCCTCTGGAGGGACAAACTGGGTAGGCTGTTGGTGGAGGATTCAGTGCCAAGCTATGCAGGGATCCCGCATCGTGGCAGGCCCATCGGAGAACCGGATCGCCTTGGCGGAGTTCCGGGTGGGCGTGGATGCGGTCATTTTCTCCATCGACACTGAGCAGAATCGCCTCCTGGTGCTGCTGGTGCGGCGGCGGGAGGATCCCTTCCGCGGTTGCTGGGCTCTGCCGGGAACGCTGGTGCGGCGCTCAGAATCCTTGGAAGCAGCGGCTTATCGCATCTTGGCCGAGAAGATTCGTGTTAGGAACCTCTATCTGGAGCAGCTCTACACCTTTGGGGGGCCGGAACGGGATCCCCGCGAGGCCGAGGATGCCTATGGGGTGCGCTACCTGTCGGTCAGCTACTTTGCCCTAGTGCGGTTCCAGGATGCTGAATTGCTGGCGGACGGAGTGGAGGGCATTGCCTGGTATCCCGCCGACCAGATTCCCCCCTTGGCCTTTGACCACGAAGAGATTTGCCGCTACGCCCGCCGTCGCCTCTGCGCCAAGTTGGAGTACAGTCCGATTGCCTTTGACATTTTGCCCGCCACCTTCACGCTAGGGGAGGTCTACCAGCTCTACGGCACCGTTTTGGGCGAGGGGTTCTCCGACTACTCCAATTTTCGCGCCCGCCTACTGAAACTGGGTATCTTGCAAGATACCGGCCAGAAAAGTTCCCAAGGAACAGGCAGACCGGCAACCCTCTACCGTTTTGATGCGGCTGCTTTCGAGAAAATCCGTCATAAGCCGATGGTGTTTGTCTGAAGGCCGTCTGAGGGATCCCGGCTCGCCAAGGCCAAGCTGGCCAGATCGGTTGGTATAGATTGGCTTTTATTCAAAGGGAGTTCCATACATGACCACCTAGACAAAGGTTTATGCCTTGATCATGGTCATTTCAAGTTAGGCTGAGACACTTCCCAACTACTCCGCGTCGCTTCCACAACTATCCTCAACCCCTCTTCCAATGGAACAGTTTCATTCCTCGTTAAAATGACTACAGTCGTTTCAGGTTAGGGTGAGACGCCTAGGCTACTGAGAAAAGCTTTCTAGCCCTTTGCATTATTGCTCCGCAACGCTGACGCGACCAAGGTTTTAGGTGTGGGTGCAGTGTCCTAGTTTGAATCAAAGTGATCATATAGGATAGGAGCAGCCTGGTCATGACGCACTCAACTATCCCGGGAACCTTGCCAAGACAAATCTTTTGATGGATGCCGTAGAAGCCTGCTTCAGCACGGCTCAGATGCTTTCGGTGCCGTCCCCAAACTGCCTAGCGCTGCGGTTGGCTGAGCGAAGGTCTCAGGCCGGGATCCCAAGGGACAGTTCCTTTGGCGAACGCTCCGTGTAGTAGCAATGGAACAGGCTGAGGTCACCAGCAGCCTGGGGGCTGTGCTAAGATCAGAGACCGTGACAGGTGTTGTTTCAGGAGTTATCCAGGCATGTCTGCAGCAATAGATATCGCTGATGCCACCTTTGAGGCAGAGGTGCTGCGCAGCGATATTCCAGTTCTGGTTGATTTTTGGGCACCTTGGTGTGGCCCCTGTCGGATGGTGGCTCCTGTGGTTCAGGAGATAGCTGAGCAGTATGTTGGCAAAGTTAAGGTTGTAAAAATCAACACCGACGAGAACCCTCAAACTGCCAGCCAGTACGGTATTCGCAGCATTCCCACCCTGATGTTGTTCAAGGGCGGCCAGAAAGTGGATGTGGTGGTTGGCGCCGTACCCAAGGCAACTCTAACCACGATTTTGGAAAAGCACTTCGACACACCTACCGAAGCCTGAGGGCTATGCCTTGGGTGTTTCAGAATGTAACTTTTGGGTTCTGGACTAGAACCCACCTGCCATTTTGTGCCGAGAACTGATTAAAGTAATTCCAGAGAACTTTAGGATCCCAGCTTGACCGATTCCGTTTCTTCCCTTCTGCGAGAGGTTTTTTCCAACGCTGAGACTCGCCTAAAGCAGTTGGAGCATCACCCCAACCGGACAGCCTGGCTGCGTATTTTGCAGTCGCTGCAGCGCATGGGATCCCTAGAGCTGAGCCGTTTGGATGCCAAGATCTTGGCGGCCACTCTTGAGGATCTGGAGCAGGGGTTTGCCGCCTTCCAAAACTACGCTCATCAACGCAAGATCACCGTTTTCGGGTCGGCACGACTGGGGCCAGAAAGTCCCGAATATCGCCAGGCCCAGTTGTTCGCCTACTGCATCAGTCAACGGGGGTTCATGGTGATGACGGGGGGCGGCAGCGGCATCATGGAAGCCGGCAATCGAGGGGCAGGGCTGGAGAACTCTTTTGGGCTCAACATCCAGCTTCCCTTCGAGCAAATGGCCAATCCCGTCATTGCTGCCAGCGATCGGATCATCAACTTCAAGTATTTCTTTTCGCGCAAGCTCTTTTTTGTTAAAGAAACCGACGCGCTGGTGCTTTTTCCCGGCGGTTTCGGCACTCAGGATGAAGCCTTTGAATGCCTAACCCTGATGCAAACCGGCAAAACCAAGCTCATGCCCTTGGTGCTGGTGGACAGAACAGGTGGCTGCTACTGGAAAGAATGGGACGAATACGTGCGGGAGCACCTGCTCGGTCGCGGCCTGATCAGCCCAGAGGATCTCTTCCTCTACACCCTAACCGACGATGTGGGAGATGCCTGTCAGCAGATTGTCGATTTTTATCGCGTCTTTCACAGCAATCGCTACGTGCGGGAGCTCCTGGTTTTGCGCTTGAACACCAGACTCTCACCGGAAGCCCTAGACATCTTAAACGAAGAGTTTGCCGATATTCTCGATTCGGGCCGGATCGAGCAAACTGGGGCCTTGCCGGAGGAAGCCGAGGAAGATATTGCCCATCTGCCACGGCTGGTGATGCACTTCAACCAGCGCAACTTTGGACGGCTATGGCAAATGGTGCGCCGGATCAACAAGCTTCACCCGGAACAGCCGGATCCTCTGCAAATGCGCCCTGAACAAAAGTAGATGTATCAGCGCTCTCAGAACCATCCAAGAACCAGCAGCCAATTGTTTTGGTGGTGCTCCCAATGGGCCGGTTGTTTGTCAAAATCTGCGGCATCACCCGTCAGGATCAGGCGGAGGCCATCGCCGCGCTGGGGGTGAGTGCCCTTGGGTTCATCGCGGTGCCCAATACCCCCCGCTATTTGCCCCTCTCGGAAATGGCTCGTTGGGTGGGATCCCTGCCCGGCCCTGTGGAAAAGGTGGGGGTCTTTCTGGATCAGGATCCCCGCGCCATCGCCGCCTGGGTGGAAACGGTGGGCCTCACGGCTGTCCAGTTGCATGGCCAAGAATCCCCGCAAGATTGTCAGCAATTGGGGGAATGGCTTCCCGGGATCCGCCGCATCAAAGCCCTGCGCATTCGCCAGCCGGCGGATCTGGAAGTAGCCCATCTCTACCGAGACTGTGTGGAGATGCTGCTTTTGGATGCTTATCACCCCCAACAGGCGGGTGGAACGGGGCGAACTCTGAATTGGTCAGAACTTGCCCACCGCTCCCTGCCCTTGCCTTGGCTACTGGCCGGTGGTCTGAACCCGGACAATGTTCTGCAGGCACTCAGCCACCTTCAGCCAAGCGGCATCGACCTCTCCAGTGGTGTGGAACGCCACCCCGGCGATAAAGACATAGACAAAGTCCGACACCTGCTGCAGCAGCTTGGCTCCCAAGGGTGGGAGATTGCTCCTACTCTGCCGCCGATAACGCCAAGCGCAACGGGATGATCATTTGGCTGGGTTCCTACTGCAGCGACTGAATATCCAACCCCGGCTCGAACATCAGCTCTTTCACTTCCCCAAATCGGCCCATCACTCCAAGCTCCCGGTCGTTGAAGGTCACCAGCACGCCGCCTGCATTGCCGGTACGCAACACAATCGATTGCTCTGCTTCCCAATTCAACTCAGCCCCCGGTTGTAAGGTGGCCTCGAAGACCGTTTGCCCATCGGCGATGACCCGCAACCAGGAAGGGCGCTCCACCACGCGAATATCCAGACGCACCGGCTTGCGCCCCGCCCCCCCTGAGTGAGCTTCCAAGACCTCGGGGAAGACGCCCTGAATGCGCGTCCATTGGTCGAGGGTGGGAAACAGTTGGCGGGCCGTGGGCTGAGCTGCCGACAGAGTGGGATCCGGGGAGTTGGCAGCAGGCGGTTGCTGGCCGGATCCCTCCCGACTGACCGTTGACAGGCTCACCAGCCAACGCCCAAAGGGATTGCCTGTGCCTTCCAAAAGAGCCGACAATCCCCCCACCGTCAGCACAATCAGCACCACATAAGCAGCCCAAAGGTGGAGAGGACGCAGGGCAAAGGCAGGTTGCTGGCCGACAACAGCAAGAGGAGCTGGCGCGCGGGGGGTTTTGGCCGATAAAAGCGGAGAGGCACGCCGAGAGAGGGTTTCGCCATCCAACCCCAAATAGTCGGCATAGCGCTTGAGAAACCCTTGCACATACACCGGCTCCGGTAACCGGCTCAAGTCAGCTTCCTCCAGCGCCTGCAGATATTGGCAGCGAATGAAGGTATCGTTAGCTACTTCTGTCAACGTCAGTCCCCGTGCCTCCCGTGTTTGCCGCAACAGGGATCCCAGGGCTTCTAAAGAGTGTGCTGGCTCTTGCATCATTTGGCCACCTGCGGAAGAAAGGAGGCTATTGTGAGAGTTTGCACTCAGTTAGAGACTCTGACGAGCTAATCGCGTGAGCGGGCCGGAGGCCTTAGAGGGCGCTTCCCGAGCGAGGATGAGCTGCTGTGCCCGGTGAGAGGGGCCAGCAAAGCTTGGAGCTCATGGGGATCCAACTGGCGGAACTGGCCTGCTTTCAGGTTGCCCAAGCCCAGTGGGCCAATGGCTTCCCGATGTAAGCTGAGCACCGGATGCCCAAGACGCTCCGCCACCCGCCGAATTTGCCGGTTGCGTCCCTCAAACAACACCACCCTCAGCCAGGAGCAATTGGGATGCTCCCTTTGCCGGAAATCCGGGGCAGGACAAAACTCCACCTCCGCCGGCAGAGTGGTGTATCCCTCTAAGTCTACTCCGTCTCGCCAATGTTGCAGAGTGGCCTGACTCGGATGCCCTTGTACCTGTACCCGGTAGGTTTTGGGCAGATGATAGCGCGGATGGGTCAGCTTCAAGGTCAAGTCGCCATCATTGGTGAGCAGCAAAGCGCCACTGCTGTCCGCATCCAGCCGGCCCACCGGGTAGAGGCGGGTTTGCCGTTTCCAGAGTGGGGGGAGCAGATCCAACACCGTCTTGCGTCCCCAAGGATCTGCACAGGTTGACAAAACCCCCACCGGCTTGTGCAGGAGCAAAACATGGCGCGCCAGATCCTTGGTCAAAGGGATCACCTGACCATCCACCTCGATGCGATCCCGCTCTGGATCGGCTTTGGAGCCCAGCTCAGTGACCACCTTCCCGTTCACTCGAATGCGCCCGGCCAGGATCCAAGCTTCCACCTGGCGACGCGAGGCCAATCCCTGCTGAGCCAAGAGCTTCTGTAGCCGTTGGGGTTCTGCCATGGGGATTTGAGCAGCAAAAGCAGCAACCGAAGCTGAGGGTACTAGGCGGCGGAGCCTGAGGCGTCTGGCCCGCTTGCGCGAACGGGGTTGGAGAGTCGGTCGGACACACCAGCAGAATTGGGGGGCAACAGCAGCATTTCCGACTGAGACTCTGAGTTTTCTCCTAGAGAATAGCTGAGGCCACAGTCAAACTCTTCTGCCAGCCGGCAGACTTCCTTGAGATCTCCCACCGACCAAATGCTCCAACTGCTGCGAATTTGGTTATCCACCCACACTTCCACGCGGTTGCCTTCGATGTGAAGGATGCGCTTGGGCTGGGCTTCTGAAGGGCAGCCTGCAGGCTCGGCCAAGACCTCCGGCCCGCTTACGCGAACGGAAGATTTTTGCCTCAAGGCCCCCAGAGCTGCCATGAGCTGCGGCAGAGCCAGCAAAAGGTGCTGAGTGGCCTGTTGGGGTTGCCCTTTCAAGCAGGAAACCAGAGCTTCGGCAACACTCTGGTTGAGGGCCTGCAGAGCTTGGAGTGGAGTAGCACCCCCTAGAGAGGGATCCGGTTGCAGTGGGCTTTGAACATCCATGAAAAGGCAGAAAAGGCATGAACAGCAACTTTACAGCCCTTTCGCAGGTTGACCACAACAACGCCGCTGCCCATTGGAGCAGAGCGCTCTGGTTTGCGCAAGCGTGCCGCAGACATTGAGTCCTGTACAGATGGATGACCAGAGGAAGGGCTGTATGGCTCCCTTAAGCCTAACAAATCCAAGAACTTCAGGGCCTCCGGCCCGCTTACGCGAACGTCAAAAACTTTTCTTGGATGTTGTCCGCATTGCTGCAAAGCAAAGGCCCCTCTATCTAGTGGCCATCAAGGCAGATCCTTTGCTCTCTCGTGCAAAGCAGGCTGAGCTCCAGCGCGGATCCCTCGAAATGGTGCAACTATTCGCCGCTCGATTCGTTTTCTTCGCCCTCGGCGGTGTCCTCAACCCCAGCTTGGGATCCCTCCGGTTCCTGGGCCTCAGAGGTCTGTCTCAGTTGGTTAAGCAGAGCCAAAACGCGGGATCCCCGCTCCAAAGAGCGATCCTGCAAAAACACCACTGTTGGCACCCGTCGCAGGCTGAGGCGCTGGCCGATTTCCCGCCGCACAAAGGGTGTGGCCGCCGCTAACCCTTCCATGGCCCGGTGTTGAGCTGTCTCATCCCCATAAATGCTGACGAAGATGCGGGCGTTTTGCAGGTCATTGGAAACCTCGACATCCACAATGCTGACCATCCCTGCCCCAACCCGGTCATCTTTGATCTCCGAGAGCAGGATTTGGCTGACCTCTCGTTTGATCAGCTCTGCTACCCGTGCCACCCGTCGCGCTGTCGCCATTTTTGGATACCTAGGCTAACATCATCCGCAAGCCTGCTCTGGCTGGTGTGGAGCTCAGCCCTTGCCGGCTCGATCCCAAGAACAGTAGCCAATGCTACGAGCATCTCTTCCTTCCACCTTTATCCTGAGTCCATGTCCATCTTGCCTTGAGTATGAATACCTAAAGCCATCGATGGATGGATGGAGACGTGATGATCAAGATGCCAGAGGCGCTGCGGCGCTCCATTGAGCAGTTCATGCTGAATGTGACGGAGCCGCTTGACCCGTTGCTCTCGCTGAAGCTGACTCAGCTTGTGGTGATGTTGGGGGATACAGCTTACGCGATGGGATACAGCGATGGCCAGCAAAAGCCGGATGAGCGCTGCCGCTATTGTCCCAGTCGGGTGTTCGACAGTCTAGAGCTTTGATAGGGTTCTTCAAGGTTCTTTAGAATGTAGCTTCTGGCCGCCCCGGCTCCCAGCCTTGGGGGGGGTGAGTTGAAAGAGGCGGTGGCAACCAGCCAAGATGGGATCCCATTGCTTGGCAGCCTATGACTTCCCCCGTTTTGCTTTGGCATCGTCGCGATCTGCGGTTAGGGGACAACACAGCTCTTCATGAGGCAGCCCAGCGCAGCGCTCAGGTGGTGCCTGTCTTCATTTTCGACCCGCAGATGCTGAGACGGTCGGACATGGCCCCAGCTAGGGTGGCCTTTTTGCTTCAGGCTCTGCAAGAGCTCCAAGAGCGCTACGCCCAGATGGGGATCCCGCTGATCTGGCGGCTGGGGGATCCCCTGGTGGAGTTGCGATGCTTGGCCATTGACCTGGGAGCCAAGGCCGTATTTTGGAATGCCGATGTGGAGCTGTTTGCCCTGCAGCAGGACAGTCGGGTGCGGGCCGGTTTGGCCGAAGCCGGGATCCAGTCCTTCTCTTACCAAGACATGCTGCTGCATGGGCCGGGGGAAGTGCTGACCCAAGCTGGAGAGCCCTATTCGGTTTTCACTCCCTTCTGGCGCAGGTGGTCGAGCTTGCCCAAGCGGGATCCCTACCCAACCCCCGAGGGTCTGCAGCCGGTATCGGGACTAAAAGCGCAGCCTCTACCGACTTTGGCAGATTTGGGCTTTGTCTGCGACCAGCGGATCCCAGCAGCGGGGGAAGCAGCGGCTCAAGCCCTTTTGGAAGACTTTTGTCAGGGTTTGCGCATTTTGGACTACGAGCGAGCCCGCAACTTCCCGGCTGAGCCGGGCACTTCTCTGCTCAGCCCCCACTTGTGTTGGGGAACCCTCGGCATTCGCCAGGTTTGGCAGGCCACGCGAGAAGTAGAGGCCGAGGTGCGCAGCGAAGAAGCCGAAAGCAGCTTGCAAACTTGGCGGCAGGAGCTGTGCTGGCGAGAGTTTTACAAGCATGTCTTGGCCCACTGGCCCCACGTGGAAACCGGAGCCTATCGACGAGCCTTTGATGCACTGGAGTGGGACAATCGGCAGGACTGGTTTCAGGCTTGGTGTGCGGGGCAGACGGGATACCCCATTGTGGATGCGGCCATGCGCCAACTGAACGAAACCGGCTGGATGCACAACCGCTGCCGCATGATTGTGGCCAGCTTCCTGACCAAGGATCTGCTTATCGATTGGCGCTGGGGAGAACGCTACTTTATGCAAAAGCTGGTGGATGGGGATCTGGCGGCCAATAACGGCGGTTGGCAGTGGAGCGCCGGTGTGGGAACGGATCCCAAGCCCCTGCGCATTTTCAACCCGGCCACGCAAGCAGCCCGCTATGACCCGGAAGGAGAGTACATCCGCCGCTATCTGCCGGAGCTGGCAGGGCTGGATACGCCTGCTCTGCTGTGGGTGGGGGATGACCCCAAGGGATCCTGGGCTTTGCGGGAACGGCGAAGCTGTGGCTATCCGGATCCCATCGTGGATCACAAGGTGCAGCAGCAGGAGTTCAAACGGCGCTACCAGGCGGTGCAGCAGG
>NZ_JANSIH010000124.1:0-7770 GCF_047462075.1 Synechococcus sp. R55.2 | reverse complement strand
GCAAGGCGCTCTGGGTGTTATGCTCAGAGCTTTGCGGGATACCGCCTTTCTGTTCAGTAATGGACAGAATGCTATCGCTGCACCGTTGAGCAGTAATGGTCAGCAGTGTTCAGCGTAAATGTATCAGCATTCCTGCCATCCTCTGCTCTTGGCTTCCCAACGCCTCTTGCTGTTCAGCGGCAAGGGAGGAGTGGGCAAAACAACCTTGACCTGCGCGCTGGCTCGCCAACTGGCCCAGGTGGATCCCCAGCGCCGTCTGCTCCTGATGTCCACAGATCCCGCCCACTCGTTGGGGGACGTGCTGCAAATCTCGGTTACGGATGTGGCCCAACCCTTGCCGGATCGCCCCAATTTGCAGGTGCGGGCTTTGCAGGCGGAGATTTTGCTGCGGTCTTTTCGGCAAACCTATGGGCCGGCCCTGGAGCTCATTGCCGAGCGGGGCAGTTGGTTTGGCCGAGAGGATCTGCTGCCGATCTGGGATTTGGCGTGGCCGGGGGTGGATGAGCTGATGGCCATTCTGGAGGTCAACCGGCTGCTGGCGAGGGAGGAGGTGGATACGGTCATTCTGGATACGGCCCCCACCGGGCATACCCTGCGGCTGTTGGAGCTGCCCGACTTTTTGGATAATCTTCTGGCTGTGTTTGCCACCTTTCAGGCCAAGCATCGGGAGATCGCCCAAGCCCTGACAGGCACCTATCGACCGGATGAGGCGGATGCGTTTTTGGCCCAGTTGCAGGGGGAACTTGAGGGGGGCAAAGCCCGCTTGACCAATCCGGAGAGCACCTCTGCTTGGCTGGTGATGATCCCGGAGCAGTTGAGCGTGGCGGAAACCCGCCGCTTTTGTCAGCAACTGCAAAACCGCCGCGTGCCCATCGGCGGTCTTCTGGTCAATCAGGTGCTGCTTGCAAGAGAGAATAACAGCCAACCTTCGCTGCCCGCTGCTCTCCCCTCTCCTCTCTACTCGGCGCGGCAACAGGAACAGGGGCGCGTGCTCAAAGCCCTGCAGGAGGAGCTGCCCGGATACTCTATCTGGGTCTGTCCTTATCAACTGCAGGAGCCGGTTGGGTTGGCGGCCCTGGATGAGCTGGTTCAGCAGCTTCGCCCCTTGCCAGAGGTGCTGCTGGAGTTGGAAGGGATCCCAGAGCAAAAAGCAGAGAGCCAAGAGAAGAGAAAGTCTCTCTTCTCCACCCTCTTCCCTTCCTTCAAGGGGATCCCGGCTCTACCGGACTTTTTGGCCCAAGGGATCCGACTGGTGTTGGTGGGGGGCAAAGGGGGTGTGGGCAAGACGACGGTGGCCGGGGCCCTGGCTTGGACCTTGGCCAAGCGCCATCCCGACAAGCAGCTGTTGCTGGTCTCCATCGATCCGGCTCACTCGCTGGGGGATCTGTTTCAGACGAAACTGGGTCAGGATCCCATTCCCCTGCTGCCCAACCTGCTGGGGCAGGAGGTCGATGCGGCGGCGGTGCTGGAGCAATTCCGGCAGGATTACCTGGAGGAGGTGGCGGCCATCTTGGCGGGGGAGGGGACGGCAGGGGTGGAAGTCCAATACGACCCACAGGCGTGGCGGCAACTGCTGCAGATGCCCCCACCCGGCTTGGATGAGGTGATGGCCCTGTTGAGTGTTCTCCGACAGGAGACGAGCGGGCAGTTCGACCTGGTGGTGCTGGACACGGCTCCCACAGGCCATCTCTTGCGGTTTCTGCAGATGCCCCAGGCTCTGGAAGGTTGGGTGAGCTTGGCCCTGAAGCTGTGGCTGAAATATCGGGATGTGGTGGGCAGGTCGGAATGGGCGCAGCGGATGCGGGAGCTTTTGGCCCAGGTGCGGCAGCTTCGGCAGCAGCTCCAGGATCCCCAGTTTGTCACCTTTATCCCCGTCTTTAACCCCGAGCAAGCAGTTCTGGCAGAAACCGAGCGTCTCTTGGCGGAACTGGATGCTTTGGGGATCCCTCATCCCTACGCCGTTCTCAATCGAGTGTGGTTAGAGGATTCTACCCCCTTTGGAGAGGCCCTCCGCCGTCGTCACCAGACTCTTCTGGCCCAGCTCCCCCAGCTATTTTCCCAGCAGGCCATCTTGACCATCCCCTTCCTACATCCTCCCAGCTTGGAGAATATCGGCTCCTACTTGTTCGCTCCTCAGGAGCCCTAACCTAGGGGTAGACCTTGCTCACCCAAAGCGTTATGGATCCCAAGTTGGAAGAACGCGCCCGCGAGCTGCGCACCCTGCTGCAGAAGGCCAGCATTGCCTACTATGTCCACGATGCTCCCATCCTGGAAGACAGCGTTTACGACCGCCTCTACCGCGAGCTGCAAGAGCTGGAGCGGGCTTACCCTGAACTGGTCACCCCCGATAGCCCTACTCAGCGGGTGGGAGAAAAACCTGCAGAGCATTTTCCCACCGTCTTCCACCGCATCCCCCTCTACAGCTTGGAAAACGCTTTCAACCCAGAAGAGCTAGAGGAGTGGCAAGAGCGTCTGCTGCGAGTTTTGGGCCGTGCCCCTGTTCCCGACAGCAGGACAGAGGGAGAGCTGGAATATGTATGTGAGCTGAAGATTGATGGCGCCGCCTTGGCCCTAACCTACATCGAGGGTCTTTTGGAGCGGGGTGCTACTCGGGGGGACGGACAGGCCGGAGAGGACATCACCCCCAACGTGCGCGCCATTCGTTCGATTCCCCTGCGGCTGGCGACAGCAGATCCGCCTCCCGTTTTGGAGGTGCGGGGGGAAGTCTATCTGGCCCTAGCCGAGTTTGAACGGATCAACCAAGAGCGTCGTTCCGCCGGGGATCCCCCCTTTGCCAACCCGCGCAACTGTGCTGCCGGTACCCTGCGGCAGTTGGATAGCCGCGTTGTGGCCGCCCGCAAGCTCAGCTTCTTCGCCTACGCCCTCCACTGGCCGGAGGGATGGCCTGCCGGGGATCCCCCGCAAACCCAGTGGCAGTGTCTGCAGCAGCTCAAGGAATTGGGATTTCCAGTCAACCCCCTTTCCCAGGTCTGTCGGGGCTTGGGAGAAGTGATCCAATTTTATGAGCGATGGCGGGGTGCCCAGCTCCCCTACGCCAGCGACGGGGTGGTGGTGAAATTGAACTCCTTGCGGCTGCAGGAGGAGGCCGGCTTTACGCAAAAATTTCCCCGCTGGGCCATTGCCCTCAAATACCCTGCCCAGGAAGTCCCCACCCGCATCCGCGCCATCGTGGCCAGCGTGGGCCGTACCGGCGCCGTCACTCCAGTGGCAGAGCTGGAGCCGGTTCCTTTGGCCGGCACCCTTGTCAGCCGCGCCAGCCTGCACAATGCCGATCGCCTGCGGGAGCTGGATGTGCACATTGGCGATACTGCCATCGTGCGCAAAGCCGGGGAGATCATCCCGGAGGTGGTCGGGATCCTAAAAGAATTGCGCCCTGCCGACGCTGTTCCCTACAGCCTGCCCAGCCAGTGCCCCGAATGCCACGCCCCTTTGGTTCGTCCCCCTGGCGAAGCCGTGACCCGCTGCCCCAACCCCGAGTGCCCGGCCAAGCTGCGGGGCCAATTGCAGCACTGGGCCAGCCGTGATGCTTTGGATATCGAAGGCTTAGGGGAAAAGCGGGCAGCCCAATTGGTGGAGAGCTTGGGGGTGCGCACCGTAGCCGATCTCTACCGCCTCACCCCAGAGCAGTTGCAGGGCTTGGAGGGGATGGGATCCCGCTCCAGCCAAAAGCTGGTGCAAGCCATTCAGCGCTCTCGTCAACAGCCCTGGGAACGAGTGCTCTACGGGCTGGGGATCCCCCATGTGGGGGTGGTCACCGCCCAGATTTTGGCCGGCCATTTTCCCACCCCTGAGCTTTTGGCCCAAGCCAGCGCAGAAACCATCGCCCAGATCTATGGGATAGGCGCGGAAGTGGCCGAAGCGGTGGTGGCCTGGTTTGCCGAGCCGGCCCATCGTCGCCTGTTGCAGGAGTTGCAGGCGCTAGGGATCCCCGCTCTTCCTCAGCAGGAGAACCCTGCCGTCTCCCAGATCCTGGCCGGGAAAAAATTCGTAATCACCGGCACCTTGCCCACCCTCTCCCGCCAGCAGGCCAAGGCTTGGATTGAGAGTCGGGGGGGCAAAGTCACCGCCAGCGTCAGCCGCCAAACCGACTACGTGGTGGTGGGCTCTGACCCCGGCTCCAAGCTGGAGCAAGCCCAACAACTGGGGATCCCCCTGCTGACCGAAGCGGAGCTGTTGGCGCTGGATCCCACCGTGGAATCCGGTGATCTGCATCCTTGACAGGGTGGATCCCCGAAAAACTTGGGTAGGGTGGGTTGTCTTAGCGGCAGGGATAATTTATGATTCACCTCTAGTGAGGAGTGGACGCCAATAGGGGGAAGCGAACGAAACACGGACAGTTCCTTCCCCTTTTTGGTTACAAAAAGGCGCGGCCACACCTCCAAAAAGTATCCAACTTAACTGAAGGATTCCTTTGCCAGTGCCAGATAAGGTCAACTATGATGGGATCAGCGGAGACGCATGTTTCCGTTCACTCCTCACACCATCTTCCGCTCGGCGTCAAGTCGGGCGGTTTTTCTATAAATCCGTCCAAAGGATGTATGACCATTCCCGATAGCAGCGAAACGGCTCACCCCTTCCATTTCCAGTTTTCCTCCTTGTAAGACACTTGGGGAGAACCGAGGCTGTGGCGTTTGCACGGGTAGCGCAGAGCGCTGGAGAAGCTTATGGTCACTTTGAAGCAAGAATGAAACACCTCCGTTGCATTGCTTCCCAGCTCCCTTTTGAAGATTGGGTGGTCATGGAAGCGGCACGGAGCGCTTGGGAAGTGTCTCAATCCAGTTTGAAATGACTATATCTCCAGTCTTTCCAGTTGATCCCCATGGGAATCTCTTGGCACCCTGCCCCCTTGGGGATCTGGAAACAAGCCCTACGAGCCCAGTGGAGATGCTAGACTAGTAGGTCAGTGAGATTCCACCAACTTCGGCCTCCTTACGCTTTCGCAGCCAATTTGCGACTGGATTGGAAGGTTTAGTTTTCTTCTGGCTTTTGCCGGATTAGGATAGCCAAGAGCAAGCAGCAACGAGGATCCCATGGCCAAATATGACTCCCATCTAAAGTGCTCCTTCTGCAACAAGTCACAGGATCAGGTGCGTAAGTTGATTGCGGGGCCGGGGGTCTACATCTGTGACGAGTGCGTGGAGCTCTGCAACGAGATTTTGGATGAGGAACTCTACGACGGCAACACTCCTCCTGCTGCCGCCCCTGCCGGCGGCCGGCGTGAAGCTCCTAAAAAATCCTCCCGCAGCCTGCCTTCTTTGGCGCAGTTGCCCAAGCCGCAGGAGATCATGCGCTATCTCGACCAATATGTGATTGGCCAAGAAAAAGCTAAGAAGGTTTTGTCGGTGGCGGTTTACAACCACTACAAGCGTCTGGCTGCCAAGGCCAACCCCGGTAGCGTCGGAGTTTCGGAACTGGATGAGGTGGAGCTACAGAAGTCCAACATTTTGATCATTGGCCCCACTGGCTCCGGCAAAACCCTGCTGGCGGAAACCCTGGCTCGCATGTTGGATGTGCCTTTTGCGGTTGCAGATGCTACCACCCTTACGGAAGCTGGCTATGTGGGCGAGGATGTGGAAAACATCCTGTTGCGCCTGCTGCAGGTGGCGGACATGGACGTAGAAGAGGCCCAGCGCGGCATCATCTACATCGACGAAATCGACAAAATTGCCCGCAAAAGCGAGAACCCCTCCATTACCCGCGATGTCTCCGGCGAGGGGGTGCAGCAGGCTTTGTTGAAGATGCTGGAAGGGACAATAGCCAACGTGCCTCCCCAGGGAGGGCGCAAGCACCCCTATCAAGACTGCATTCAAATCGACACTTCCAACATCCTCTTCATTTGCGGGGGGGCTTTTGTTGGCCTGGAAAAAGTAATCGAGCAGCGCATCGGCAAGAAATCGATGGGCTTTATCAAGCCAGGAGAGCAATTGTCGGTTAGCCGCGAGCAACGTATGGCCAATGCCCTCAAGGCTTTGGAGCCTGAAGACTTGATCAAGTACGGCATGATTCCCGAATTCACGGGGCGGCTCCCGGTAGTGGCGACTTTGGATCCGCTGGATGAGAAGGCGCTGGAGGCGATCCTGACGCAGCCCAAAAACGCCATTCTCAAGCAGGCGCAGAAGCTGTTGCGCATGGACGGGGTGGAACTGGAGTTTGAACCTGCCGCCATTGCTGCCATTGCCAAAGAGGCTTATCGCCGCAAGACCGGGGCTCGCGCCCTGCGGGCCATTGTGGAAGAGCTAATGCTGGATGTGATGTACGAGGCACCCTCCCGCCGCGACCTAAAGCACATCCGCATCACCGCAGAGATGGTGGAGCGCCGTTCCACCCGCGAGCTGATTCCTCACCCCTCTACGCTGCCCAAGCCTGAGTCGGCCTAGAGTCGCGGCCCTTCCGATCCCTGCTGGATGAACTTATGATCTGTTCTTGAAAGAGGGGGCAGGAGAGCACATGGCAGGGACTACGTTCCGCTGGCGCGAACGGCAGCGGGTGGATCGTGAGTATGCGGTGATTGGGCTGGGGCGCTTTGGTTCTAGCTTGGCTCTTACCTTGATGGAGCGAGGGCACAATGTCTTGGGGATCGACCGCAGCCGTGAGATCGTGCAGCGCCTGGCGGATCAGCTGACGCAGGTGGTGGCACTCGATTCCAGCGATGAAGATGCGCTGCGAGCGGTGGATATCCTCTCCTTCGACACGGTGGTGGTGGCCATTGGCAGCGATTTTGAGAGCAATTTGCTGACGACGGTGGCCCTGAAAAGTCTGGGGGTGCGCAATGTGGTCTGTAAGGCTTCGACCGAACGACAACGCTCCATTCTTCTGCGAGTGGGGGCAGATCGGGTGGTGTTGCCGGAGCAAGAGGCAGGGCGCCGTTTGGCTCAGGTGTTGACAGCACCGGGGATCCTAGATCAGCTAGAGCTGGAGCCGGGCTACAGCATTACGGAATTACAGGTGCCGGAGGCGTTGGTGGGCCATACGCTGGCGGAGTCGGATCTGCGTCGCCGCTTCGGCATCACGGTGCTGGTGGTGAAGCGAAAGCAATCGCTGGTGGTCTCTCCCCCCGCAGACTACCTGCTGGAAAAGGGGGATTTGCTGGTGGTTCTGGGGGCCAATACCAACATCTCGCGGCTGAATGAAATGTAGGGAGGGCTCCGATGAGAGAGGGCTCCGTCCCGCTTCCGCCAGAGGAGGGCTCTGAGCGCTTGGTTCCACCGGTACCATCCCGCGCCCGCCACCTGCCGACACCGGGCTCGGCATTGTCTCAGTCCTCTAGGGCCTTTGGGAATCGTCTGCAGTGGTTTTTCGGGGGGGACAGGCGTCGCCCGCTGCCACCGCCATTGCGCCTGGTTACAGGGTTGGGGCTCTTGGCAGTGGTGGGAACTTTGGTGCTCATGTTGCCGGGGATCGGGCGCGGGGATCCCTTGAGCTGGAATGAGGCGCTGTTTACGGCCATGTCGGCCCGGAGCGTGACGGGGCTCGCGACGATTGTGGCGGCGGAGGATCTCACCCTGTTGGGCCAGATTGTGCTGCTGATCCTGATTCAGATTGGCGGGGTGGGCTTCATGGTGTTGGCGGTGGTGGTGTTTCAATTGATCGGGCGGCGCATTTCCCTCCTCAATCGCTTGGCGCTGTGCAATTCGCTGGGGCTCATCGATCCGGGGGCGATCTTGGAATTGACTCGGCGGGTGCTGCTGGGGGTCACTCTCATTTAGTTGGGGGGGGCTCTGCTGCTCTGGGTGCATTGGCGGGATCTCT
>NZ_JANSIH010000123.1:0-957 GCF_047462075.1 Synechococcus sp. R55.2 | reverse complement strand
TACCAAGCTAGCGGCAAATCCAATCCCCTCGCTACAGCTTGCAGCCGGGATCCCTGAAGAGCCAATTGAGGCTTGGCCTGCCCATAGACCGCCACCATTCCGGGGCAAACTTTTCATTCGCGCGAGCGGTGCGGAGCACTTTACTTCTTGTCAGCAGTGGGGCGAAAAAGAGGGATCCCCTTGAGGCGTGCTTATGCTGCCGGCGTCCACTGCACAGCTTCGCCCATGGGCCCCAACCTCAACCCAGTATCTATTCTGGCCAAAAGGTATTCCCTGTCATGCCTCGCAGGGTGAAATAAACAAATAGAAGCAACAAAAGGGATCCCAGCGTAACCATAGCCGCCGCTGTTGGACTTTTGCGATACAGGCCGACAAAAGGCTGGAGGCCAGCCCAGATCCCCCCCAGCAAAACGGTAATAAAGTAAGTGGGATAACGGGAGACATTCTCCACAAACTGGTCTTCCAGTCTTCTGGGGGGCTGCGGTTGTGGCATAAGAGGCTGGGGCTCCAACTCCTTTTTTCTCAGTGTGCCATAGGTAGCTGTCAACCATCTGGAGGCTGGCCATCTTCAGGGAACTGGCGGCAACTCAAAAAGTGTAGTCATCTCAAACTAGATTGAGACACTCCCCAAACGCTCCGCGCCGCTGCCGCGACCCCCCAGCTCATCTCTCTGGGAGAGGGGGGTTGGAGAGCAAGGCAACGGAAATGTTTTATTCCTATTCAAAATGACTATAAATCTCCTCCATTGGCGCTCTTTTGGCAGCCGAGCAACCTCGGCTCCCCAGCCGCTGTGGCACCAACCGACCGGTAAGCAGCCTCTCTGCCGCTTGGCTCACAGCCTCCGCGAGGGAGAAAGTCCATCGTCCCCTCATATCAAAAAGAACATCTACTTCACGAAGAGTGGTTGGAGCGAAGGGGAGACTGCGCAGATTCAGGAAACCGAGAACCTGATATGGT
>NZ_JANSIH010000122.1:0-968 GCF_047462075.1 Synechococcus sp. R55.2 | reverse complement strand
TTGGCTGCTTCCCCCTGCCGCAGGATCTGCTGCAGCTCTGCCAAGGGGATCCCCAGCCGCCGGCTCCAACCTTCCACAGACTCATAGGGCTGCCGTTGCTCCAAGAGCGTCACCATCCGCTGCACCTGGTGAGCCAGGCGGAGCTCTTCTTCAGCGGTGAGCAACGAGTAGCGGCCAATCGTCTTTAAGAAACGCCCCACCGCATCTTGCAAGTCAAGACTTTCTGACATATCAAACCCCACACCATAAATTCATGTCCTGTCAGAATCTCTACTTCTCCTGCTGCATCGGGCCCTCTTCCTACACACGAAGCTGACCTTTCTGCAAACAGCACCTTATTCATACCAGCACAAAAGCCTTTTCGTAAAGGCTTTGACTTCGAAAAATCTAATCCAGAACTCGGTGTTTGACTCACTAAATTTATTGAGGCTGCTTCACTAGACACTACCGGCAGTGCTTTAAGTCCTTTTTTATTGAGTAGTAACTCTACCTTAAGTAGGAGGGAAGAGATTAACTATTTTATAAACTCAATCTTAAGTTCTAGATAGATTGAAAAAATTATTCCACTTGCTTGACCAGTTTTTGGTACCAAATCAGATCTTCAAGAGATCTTCAAGAGACAAAAAAGCAATTTTTTCATCCAATTTGTGGGACTAGAGATGAGTATTTTTGTTCGCAGAGCCATCGGAAAAGCTTACTTGGCAAGGCACAGCAAGGGTCATCGGCGGGTTTTTGGAACGGCTTGGGGCTGGTTTGGTACCTCATCGCCGGCAGTTCCAGCCGGAGACAGACGAGAACAGATCCCTGTGGGACAGATTTTTGCTGCTGCCTCCAAACATAGTGGAGACTATCGTCAATTCTTGACTTTAGACGCTAGATGTAGATCCAAGATTTCTGTGTTACCGAACACGCCAGGCGCGGATGCCTCAGCCTTGGTGCTCCGTACCGCTATCGCGAATGCCGCAGCG
>NZ_JANSIH010000121.1:0-970 GCF_047462075.1 Synechococcus sp. R55.2 | reverse complement strand
GGGCGACCTGCTGGCAACCTAGCTCGGTGCCAGGCCCACCACCCTAACCCAATCAAGAGGAACCCAATCAATAGGGGGGTTGGCTTCCGTCAAGCCTCTCTACCTGAAAGCTGACACCATTGGGTGAAGGCAAGCTAGTGAGGTAACAGTTTTGTCGACCATTAGCTTGCCATGTTACCTGCTCTACACCAGTTGGCTCGTTCTGCCAGAGCGGTCTTCGTGTACGGCATGGGAGAGGGGGGGATGTAATCCAACTTCACGATCCCTATCCGTAGTTACTCTTGGCATCTATCGACATCTAGCAGCAGCAGTGAGCTTGCAGTCGGGGTTACGAGGGATCCTCAGCCCACAGGTGATCGACGAACCGAGGGGAGTGGGAGAATCCCTGGCGGACACGGAGGCTTTGATCCAGGTTTGGCATGGACGCGGGGAGGGGCAAATTTACATCTGGGTCAGGTTCCATGCTCCTTATTCTGGCCATCCTGAGAGTTTTGTCCAGGGATCCGCTCTAGCCCAAAGGTATGGAGTGGGGCTGCACACCCACTTGGCGGAGACTCGCCGGGGAGTGGAAACTCTACAGGCTCGCTATGGATTGACCCCGGTGCAGTGTTTGAAACGCTGGGGATCCCTGAGTGCTCAGACCTTGGCCGCCCACTGTGTGCATGTGGGGGCTGAAGAAATCGAATCGAGGAGATGCGGTTGGCGGTGTTTCTGCAGCGGTTGGGATCGGGGGATGGAGCTGCTCTGCCGGCGCAACAGGCTTTGTGGATGGCTACACAAGGCAGTGCCGCCTGTCTGGGTCCGGAAGGGGAAATCGGCAGCTTGGAGGTGGGCAAAAAAGCGGATTTGATCTTGCTGGATTTGCGCGTGGGCACCGCTAACCGCTATGCCAAAAAGCTCGTCACCTGCTTGTGAGAACCTGTGGGCTGCATTTTGACCGTGACTGATACATTTACGCTGAACACTGCTG
>NZ_JANSIH010000120.1:0-7840 GCF_047462075.1 Synechococcus sp. R55.2 | reverse complement strand
CGCGGCTGGCTTTTTCCAGCTCATGGGCCTCTTTGATCAGTTGCGCCTCGAACTCTTTGGAAGCGTCCTGCAGGCTGCGCAGGGTTTTGGCCAGCGTGCGACCGATCTCCGGCAGTTTGCGGGGCCCGAAAACCAGAAGAGCCACCGCAAAGATAACCAACATTTCCGGCAGTCCAACACCCAAAAAATTCATGAGCTTTGCAGAGTACGGTTTGCTCGGGATCCCTTCCCTAGACTGACATTTTCTCGCCGCGGACTGCAAGTAACTGCCGGCTCTCCTCATCTATCCGATGGCTCTGGTGTTTTGCTCTCAGCTCATCCAGGCCAACCTCTCCCTGGCCGGCCAAGTCAAAATGGTAGAATTGCATCGTTAATCAATCAATGTCCTTCATTGGCCTAGGCTTGCCCATGCTCCAAACCCTACAAAAGCTCCTTGGGGATCCCAACGATCGGAAGATCCGGCAGTACCGTCCTGTCGTCAAGCTGATCAACTCGCTGGAGATCGAGATCGCCTCTCTTTCGGATGCGGAGCTCAAGGCCAAGACCACGGAGTTTCGCCAGCGCTTAGACAGAGGAGAATCTCTGGATGATCTCTTGCCGGAGGCATTTGCCGTGGTGCGGGAGGCTGCCAAGCGGGTCTTGAACTTGCGCCATTACGACGTACAGCTCATCGGCGGCATGGTGCTGCACGAAGGCCAGATTGCCGAAATGAAAACCGGTGAAGGGAAAACCCTGGTCGCCACCCTGCCCGCCTATCTCAACGGTCTCACCGGGAAAGGGGTTCACATTGTTACCGTCAACGGCTACTTGGCCCGTCGGGACTCGGAGTGGATGGGACAAGTGCATCGTTTCTTGGGCCTGACGGTTGGTCTGGTGCAAGAGGGCATGTCGCCCGAAGAAAAGCGCCGCAGCTATAACTGCGACATCACCTATTGCACCAACAGCGAGCTGGGCTTCGACTACCTGCGGGACAACATGGCCACCGACATCAAAGAGGTGATGCAACGGCCCTTTAACTACTGCATCATCGACGAGGTGGACTCGATCCTGATTGATGAAGCCCGTACTCCCCTGATCATCTCCGGCCAAGTGGCTCGTCCTTCCGAAAAATATCTGCGGGCAGCCCAGGTGGCGCGGGAGCTGATCCGGGATGAACACTATGAGGTGGATGAAAAAGCCCGCAACGTCATCCTTACCGACGAGGGGTTTGAAGCCGCCGAGCGGTTGCTGGGAGTCTCTGACCTGTTTGATCCCAAGGATCCCTGGGCGCACTTTGTCTTCAACGCCGTGAAGGCCAAAGAGCTCTTCATCAAGGATGTCCACTACATCGTCCGCAACCAAGAGGTGGTGATCGTGGACGAGTTCACCGGGCGGGTGCTCCCCGGTCGTCGCTGGTCCGATGGGCTGCACCAGGCAGTGGAGGCCAAGGAGGGGGTGCCGATTCAAAGCGAGAGCCAAACCCTGGCCACCATCACCTACCAAAACCTTTTTCTGCTTTATCCCAAGCTCTCTGGCATGACGGGCACGGCCCGCACCGAGGAGGCCGAGTTCGGCAAAACCTACAACCTAGAAGTCACGGTGATCCCCACCAACCGACCCATCCGCCGCAAAGATGCCCCCGACTTGGTGTACAAGACCGAAAGGGGCAAGTGGCAGGCGGTTGCCGAGGAAATTGCCCAGATGCATGAGCGGGGGCGACCGGTACTGGTGGGGACAACCAGCGTGGAGAAATCCGAGCGCCTCTCGGCCATGCTCAAGGAAATGGGGATCCCTCACAACCTCCTCAACGCCAAGCCGGAAAACGTGGAGCGGGAGGCGGAGATCATTGCCCAGGCGGGGCGAAAAGGTGCCGTAACCATTGCTACCAACATGGCCGGGCGAGGCACGGACATCATCCTGGGAGGCAATGCGGAGTACATGGCTCGCCTCAAGCTGCGGGAACGGTTGATGCCCAAGCTGGCCCAATTGGACGCCGACAACCCCTTGGGATCCGTTCAGATGCTAGGACGGGGAGGCGGCCAAGGATTTGGTGGGACAACACCCAAGCCGAAAAAATCCTGGACGGTGGTCTCCCCCAATTTTTACCCCTGTGAGCTGTCGGCCCGCACCAGCCAAGCCTTGGACGAAGTGGTGGCGGCAGCGGTGACCAAGTACGGGTTGAACCGTCTGCCGGAGCTGGTGGTGGAAGATCTTATTGCGGTGGCGTCGGAGAAAGCGCCGGTGCAGGATCCGCTGATTTTGCAACTGCGGGAGGTTTACAACAGCATCAAAGCCGAGTACGAAAAAATTACCGAGGCCGAGCACGAAGAGGTGGTGAGGCTGGGGGGCCTGCACGTGATCGGTACGGAGCGCCATGAATCCCGCCGCATCGACAACCAGTTGCGGGGTCGTGCCGGGCGGCAAGGGGATCCCGGCTCTTCGCGGTTTTTCCTCAGCTTGGAAGACAACCTGCTCAAGATTTTCGGTGGCGACCGGGTAGCCAAGCTCATGGACATGTTCCGGGTGGAAGAGGACATGCCCATTGAGCACCCGTTGCTCAGCAGCAGCCTGGAGAACGCGCAGAGAAAAGTGGAAGTGTACTACTTCGACATGCGCAAGCAGGTGTTCGAGTATGACGAGGTGATGAACAACCAGCGGCGGGCCATCTACTCGGAGCGGCGGCGCATCTTGGAGGGGGAGAACCTCAAGACCAAGATCCTCGACTACGTGCGCAAAACCGTCGGCGAGATTGTGCGGGCTCATGTCAACCCGGAGCTGCCCCCGGAAGAGTGGGAAATCGACAAGCTGACTGCCAAGATGCAGGAGTTTGTGCCGCTCTTGAAGCAGAACCTCAAGGTTGAGGATCTGCGGGATCTCTCCTACGAGCAGATCTTGGACTACCTGATCAAGCAGGCAGAGCTGGCCTATGAGGCCAAAGAGGCTTTTCTGGATACCTTTGAGCCCGGTTTGATGCGCAAGGCAGAGCGCTTTTTCCTGTTGCAACAGGTGGACACCCTCTGGCGGGAGCACCTGCAGCAGATGGAGGCGCTGCGGGAAGCTGTGGGCCTGCGAGGCTACGGCCAGAAGGATCCCCTGATCGAGTACAAGAACGAGGGCTACGAGCTGTTCCTGGAGATGATGGACAACATCCGCCGCAACACGGTGTACAACCTATTCATCTTTACGCCCCAGATTGTGCAAGTGCCCCAGGCGGCGCGACCGGTTCCGGCGCAAGCTGTTCCCGGCTCTGCTTCAGGGGTGGTGGAAGCCGATTTCACGGAAGAATAAGCTCCGGCACGAAGTCAAGGCGGGAGGAGGATCTGTCGCAATGCCTCTTTCAGGTGTGGGTACTGGAAGGTAAAGCCCATCTGCAAAGCCGCTTGCGGGATCACCTTTTGCCCCGTCAGCACCACTTGAGCTGCCTCGCCCAACAGCAGTTCTAGGGCCAGCTCCGGCACGGGCAGCCAAGAGGGGCGACCCAGAACCTGACCTAGCGTCCGGCAAAACTCTTCCATCTGCACCGGGTTGGGAGCGGTGGCGTTGAACACTCCGGATCCCTGCTCCAGCAGGAAGCAGACCAAGCTCACCCAATCCTCGCGGTGGATCCAAGACAGCCATTGTTTGCCGGAGCCGATCGTTCCGCCGATAAAGAACTGAAAGGGGGCCAGCATCTGCCCCAGCGCTCCTCCATCCGGACCCAACACAATCCCCGTGCGCAGGATGGCCAAACGGATCCCCAATTCCTCAACCGGTCGGGCGGCAGCTTCCCAGGCCTGACAGACTCCTGCCAGAAAATCTTGGGCTGGGGGATCCGTCTCTGTTAAGGGTTCTCCTGCCGGATGGGATCCGTAGTAACCCACCGCCGAGCTGCTGATCATCACCTGGGGCTTTTGGTTGAGGGAGGCGAGGGCTTGGACAAGGGCCTGGGTGGTTTCCACACGGCTACGACGGATTTCTTTTTTCTTGGTCTCTGTCCAGCGAGAAGATGCCAAAGGCTCTCCGGCCAAGTTGACAATCCCCTCGTACCCTTCCAGGGCGGCTGCCCAGGCTTGCGGTTGGTAGGGATCGTAGGGCAGCAGCTTGAGGTTGGGGGATTCCCCCAAAATGCGGCGGGCCTGCTCCAGGCGGCGGGTCAAGACCAAAACCTGATCCCCTTGCTCCAGCAGACGGGCCACCAAGCGACGCCCGATAAAACCACTTCCACCCGTGATGACAATGCGCATGATGTGGATCCGACTTGCATCTGCACAAGCCCTGTGCCGCCCTTGTCCTTTGAACGGTGCAGAGCCTTTCCGCTATTCGAACCTCTAGCCTAGCGCGTTTCCTGCCCCGCGTTGGCCATTGCCTGGGATCCCGCCATCCGTTTGCTGAGCTTGGCGAAGTGGCAGAGCCCAAGAAAGCCCAAGAATAAAAATGTTTTGCGGCAAAGCCTGACACACCTGGAAAAATCGGCTTCAATAGGCCCTAGCTGCGCTTCTTGGCAGCAGAGGTGGTTCATCGTCCCCCTATTTTCTTCCCTTCACCCGTGACACCCAAGTCTTCTTCCCGTACCCCGGCTCGCCACGTGTCTATGCGTGCAGAGCAGGTTGCTGGGCCGCGGCTGGACATCTCTGTTGCTCCACGAGTGCATCGCTCCCAAGGGCAGGGATCCCTGGTTCGGGCAGGGTTTCCCTCCTCTCTCCCAATTTCCGGTCGGCGGACGATCCCTGTCCAGCGCTCCCGCTCCTCGACTCGATCCCGCCGACGCGGACAGCAAGAACCTGGCCACGAGCCTCCAGTCTGGGAGATGGCCTGTCACATCGGGGTGAATGTCTTGTTTACGGCGGCTGCCCTCAGTGGTTTGTATCGCCTCTTGCCGGTGCAGTTGGCCCAGCATCACCGGCTCCAGGTTCTGGAGCGGCATATCGAGGTCTTGTCCACTCGGATTTCTCGGCTGCAGGAGGGGGTGGATCGGGGTATGGATCCCTTGCAGCAGGAGGCCCTGATCAAGGAACGGCTGAATCGGGTGCCACGCAATCAAATTCAGGTGCGTTTGGTGGATCCCAGTACCTGGGTGGCGGACGACGAGAAGAACACCCACCCTTCCTGGATCGGGCAGTCCACCCAGCCGTCTGCCAGGCCGTAGGCTGCCTCTGCCTAGGCTTGTTTGAGAAGCAGGGCCACCTCTTTGGCAAAGTAGGTGAGGATGATATCGGCACCGGCCCGCTTCATGGCCAGCAGGGATTCCATCATCACTTTTTTGCCGTCGATCCAGCCTTTTTGTTCGGCGGCTTTGATCATGGCGTACTCGCCGCTGACGTTGTAAGCGGCCACGGGCAGATCCGTTGATTCCTTGACTCGGTAGATGATGTCCAGGTAGGCCAGGGCCGGCTTCACCATCACCATGTCCGCCCCCTCGGCCTCGTCCAGCTCCACCTCTTTGATGGCTTCCCGAGCATTGGCGGGATCCATTTGATAGCTTTTCTTGTCTCCCGATTTGGGCGCGGATCCCAGGGCATCGCGGAAGGGACCGTAGAAGGCAGAGGCATATTTGGCAGAATAGGCCAGGATCGCCACATCGGTATAGCCTTGGTCGTCCAGGGCCTCCCGAATGGCGCCGACGCGACCGTCCATCATGTCCGAGGGGGCCACAATATCCGTTCCCGCCTCTGCTTGGGAGAGGGCTTGCTTGACCAAAACTTCCACCGTCTCGTCGTTGAGGATCACCCCATCCCGCACGATGCCATCGTGGCCATCGCTGTTGTAGGGATCCAAGGCCACATCGGTTACCACCAAAATCTCGGGAATTTCCTGTTTAATCCGCCGCACCGCCCGCTGGATCAAGCCCTCTGGGTTGAAGCACTCCCGCCCGGTGGGATCCTTTTTCTCTTCCGGCACCACCGGGAACAGGGCCACCGCCGGGATCCCCAATTGAGCGGCTTCCTCCACCTCCTTTAGCAGCAGGTCTAGGGTGTAGCGGTAGCAGCCGGGCATCGACTCCACTTCCTGCCGCTGGTTCTCCCCCTCCATGACAAACAGGGGATAGATCAGATCCTGCACCCGCAGGTGGGTTTCCTGCACCATCTGGCGGAAGGCCTCTGTGCGCCGCAGCCGACGGGGACGGTAGATCAGGTCTTGGCTCATGAGAGCAGGGGGAAAGAGGGCGTTTCTATTTTGCCATGAGGTCGGTAGGGGCTGAGTTGGTCGTCCGGCGAGGGGCGACATCCGGGGCAGAGGGAAAATGCCGAGCCAGCCAGCGGCGAAGGGTCTCTTTTACCGCTTCGGCTTGGCAGTCGTGCAAAAGATCGTGGCGCGACCGGGGAAAATCGTGGATCTCTCCCTGGGGCAGCCGACGGGCAAAATCCACAGCTCCGGCAGGATTGACGACGATATCGGCGGAGGTGTAAAGCAGCAAAACCGGCAGGCAGAGCCGATGGGCTTGATCAAGGCAGCGCTGCCCGCTGCGCGCCAGTTCGGCTGTAAATCTGGCCCGCGTCACACCGCACATGTAGGGATCCGCCGCAAAGGCGGCTTGCTGCTCGGGTAGGGAAGTCACCCGCGCCGGCTCGTAGAGGCCGGTCAAGGCCAACTGGGGAATAACCCTGTCCAAAACTTGCAGAAGGGCGTGGGTAAAAGGGGTGAAATAGTGGTCGATGCGAAAAGCCGGAGAGATGAGAACCAGGCCCTGCACTTGGTCGGGATGGGCAAGGGCATATTCCGTAACCCAGTTGGCCCCCGCGCTGTACCCGCACCAGATCTGCGGGATCCCTTTCTGCGGCCAGACCTGCTGGGCGATCCTCTCCAGATCCGCTTGATATTGGCTGAAGCGGTCGATCCAGCAGCGGATCCCGCCGGAGCGACCAAATCCCCGCATGTCGGGAGCCAAAACCTCCCACCCTTGAGCAGCCAACTCGCCGGCCAAAGGGCAAAACCCGCCGCCGTGATCCCCTTTGCCGTGCAAAAGCAACACCCTTCCACAAGGGGATCCCTGGGGCCAGTGGTGCAGAAAAGCTGGGATCCCATCGGAAAGCGGCAACTCCTGAGGCCGATAGATCCCCGACGCAGTTTGCGGCTGAGTTTCCGACCGCCCATCCAGAGCCTCTAAGTCACCTAACCGATCAAAAGGCATGGGCAAATCCAACACACGTCCGGCAAGACCCGGCAAAGCCACAAATCCTATCTTCCTATGTCCCGGTCGCCCGCGAGCGCTGCCGCCGCTGAGGAGTTGCAATCTTTGTTTCCAGCCCAGCATATTTCTTAACAATCTCTGCTCTTGCCGGGGATCCCCGACATGCCGGGCTTTGCAGCCTTTTCTGAGGATGGGATGAAAGGATCTCTCGGGGGGAGACTGGGGCCATTTGCGGGAAAAAGGCCCTCTGAGAGGTATGATGTTGTGAAGAAGTTTTGCGGGGTCTCAGGTTTGACGGGATCCCCTCTCTGGGGTGGTTCACCCTTGCTTTACCATTGCCTTATCGCTTCATCAGTTCACTCAGTCGGAAACGGGTTGCTGAAACTATGCTGTTACTGAAAATCTCTGTTTACGCGGTTGTCATCTTTTTTGTGGGGCTTTTTGTGTTTGGTTTTTTGAGCAACGACCCCTCCCGCAACCCCAACCGTCGAGACCTGGAGTAGGGGATCCCGCCTTGGGCAGCTTGCGAACTCCAGTGATAACTGGCTCATCGCTTGAGGGAGCATGCCTCTGGCCCTGTTTTTGCCGAACCTTGCTGGTTGCCCTAGCTATGGGAGAACGGATGCCCAGGGAGCTCCTGCTGGCGGGGTAGCGACAAAGTTGCTGCTGGTCATGGGTTGCAGCAGCGGTGAGCGAGATTCAGCTAGAAATCGCAGGAGCCCCGCACTGTACCCGTAGGGTCAGTGTCGGGAG
>NZ_JANSIH010000119.1:0-973 GCF_047462075.1 Synechococcus sp. R55.2 | reverse complement strand
GGCTTTGCCGCACGCAGACGTAGAAGCCCACGTCGTTTTGGTTATTTCCCAACCCCGACAAGGTGAATCCGTTTGGTCTGCCGCCGCCAAAGGCATAGCCCTGCGGGCAAGCGGGTGCAACCTGCGGACTTCCCTCCCGGCTGCTGAAGATGTTGGAGACCAAAGTTGTCAGGCGGGGGCCATCTGCCCTGCCGGCAATGGGGATTTGGCGCGCTCGAGCTTGCTCGGAAGGCCAAGCAAGGAATCCATCTCGGAACGGATCGGGATCCTCAACAAAGAACGGGCTGCGACCGGCGCAGTTGTTTTGACCCTGAATGTTGAAGGGTCGCAATTCAAAACGGTCGATCCGCGCGTTGCCCTCCCAGGGAGTTGTTGAACCATCCTCCAAGTTGCCAGCGTCGTTGTAGTTGCGGCGCAGGTAGTACACAACCAAGGTGTAGATGCCGCGGCGGCTGACAAGAGTGTCCCAATCCGCATTTCTATCGTTCTGATCGAGCGGAAACTCGCGAGGTGGCTGGTTTGGTAGGGTAGCATTGCCTCTTCGAATATCTTGCAAGGTGGGGTTGCCCTCGTAGCATCCCTGCGGGATCGGCTCCAACTTCCAAAAGGCAACAACCGGGATAGCGCCCGCGGGTTGGCGGATCCAGCCGGGGGTGTAAAGCCGCTGGATAACATCCGGGATCCCGTCTCCATTGGGTTGTTCGGTGTCGTTGTAAATGTAGAGAGCCTCCGCCAGATCCTGCTGGATATATTCCATGGCTTGGGTCAGCTCCGCCTGCACCTGGGTGCGCCCTGTCTCCTCCCGATCCAGCCGCATCGTCTCGACGACGATCATCCCTGTGGCCAGGAGAAAGATGGAGGCAATCAGCAGCGAGACCAACAACTCAATGAGGGTAAACCCTCTGCTGGCTCGGCGGCGAAAACTCTTGAAAACCATAGGGCAACACCCCCATCTTTCAACAGGTTTGCGGGA
>NZ_JANSIH010000118.1:0-977 GCF_047462075.1 Synechococcus sp. R55.2 | reverse complement strand
TTTTGGATCAGTACCTTGGGCAAAGGCCAGGGGAAATCGTCGATACCCAGGGGCGAGTGCTGGGATCCCATGAGGGCATCCACCACTACACGGTGGGCCAGCGCAAGGGGTTGGGGATTGCCTCTTCCCGTCCGCTTTACGTGGTGCGCATCGATGCGGCCATGAACCGCGTTGTCGTGGGGGAACGGGAGGAGGCTACCCAGGCTGAAGCGTGGGTAAGCCAAGTCAACTGGGTCTCTATCCCGGCGCCGACGGCATCCTTGGCTGTTGAGGTTCAGGTGCGCTACCGTACCCCCCCAGTGCCCGCCATGGTGATCCCGGAATCGCCAGAGCGGGTAAAGCTGCAGTTTGCCGAGCCGCAGTTTGGGGTCACTCCTGGCCAAGCCGCCGTCTGGTACCACGGGGATCTCCTGCTGGGGGGAGGGATCCTGGAGCGCCCTTCTCCCTAGGCCAACTGCAACTTCCCTCTCGCCAGGGGGGAAGGATTGGGGGTGAGGGCAAGCCAAACTACGCTGCTTGCGCTTGCAGCTGCTGCAGGGATCGGAACAGGAGCACTGTATAGATATCGAGGATAGGCGCAACTGCCGTGGCGGCAGCATTCCCAACCACAGCCGCACCTAGGGTATCTCCCAGGATCCCCCCAACAGAAAACGAAATCAGGATCGCGATGCCGAAGATCAAACCCACAGCCAGAAATGCCCAAAACACCCCCCACCAACGGCCCCTGACGAGGTTCCAACTGTAGCCCAACCCTTCTGTGGCCCCTTTGTCTTCCAGGACAATCGCGCAGAGCGTGAAAGCCAGCCTTATCCCCCAGTAGATGCCGGGAAGTACAAGCAGCAGCATCCCCAGCGAGACAATCAGCACCAGCAGGATGCTGCCGAATACCAGAGGCACTGCCCTAGAGACAGCCCGATCCAGGCTGTTGCCCAGCGGGGGAGTTCGCTGCTTCAAGTGCTGATCCACCAGCCAAAAGG
>NZ_JANSIH010000117.1:0-980 GCF_047462075.1 Synechococcus sp. R55.2 | reverse complement strand
CTGGCTTGAAAGGTTTGCCCTTTGGCGCGGGCCTGCTCTTCGGCAATGGCTAACAGATCCCCTAGCAGCTCCCGCCAGGTGAGGGTTTGCACACTTAGAGCGTAGGTCCCGGACTGCAACCGCTGCAGATCCAACAGGTCGTTGATGAGCTCGATCTCCCGCTGGCATTCTCGCTCTGCAATGGCTAAGTATTGAGCTCGTTTCTCCCCAGTGGGAGCCATCTGCAACATTTTCAGGGCCATTTTCATGCTGGCTAGAGGAGTGCGCAGCTCGTGGCTGACGGTGCTGATAAAGTCATCTTTGAGGCGGTTAAGGCGCTCCAGGGCTTGCACCTGCTCTTGGGCAGCTCGGAATAGGCGCGCCTGCCTTAGGCCGATAGCACATTGATTGGCCACTTGAGCTACGAGATTCATTTCCTGCTCATCAAAACTTTCCTCGCTGCTGCGAAAAACCCACAGATCCCCCAAGACTTGCTCCCCATCCCGCAGAGGGCAGACCAAGACTGATCCTTGGCGGGGGGCGTCAGGAAGTAAACAAAATATGCAGGGCTCTCCTCGCAACAACTGGGCGTAGAGATCTGGATATTGGGCAAAGGGAATACAAGTATGCAAGGCCGACCCCAAGCGAGGACAATACTCGTAGCTGATGGTGGAAAGGGTGAGATCGGCGTTGTAAAGGCCAATATCGCAGCCATCTGCATTTAGGTTTTCTCCCAGCTCGCGCAGAGCGGTGTTGAGAATTTCAGCTTCATCCAGAGAGTCGCGCACCCGGTCAGTGATGCGTTTCAGCAGGGCCTCAAATTGCAGGGATCGCTGCAACTCAGAGGTGCGTTGCCGAACCTTTTCTTCCAAGGTTTGATTGAGGGCTTGCAGTTGTTCATATAACTGGGCCTGTTGCAACGCGATGGCTAATTGATCGCTCAGCTCTTGTAAAAGCCGGATTTCCCACTCTTGCCAAGGGCGGCTGGATTGGCAGTGCTG
>NZ_JANSIH010000116.1:0-7990 GCF_047462075.1 Synechococcus sp. R55.2 | reverse complement strand
CTCTGTCCCACCGGCGCGAAAGGGCGAGCCATCCCAGTTTTAAGGCCGGCCCCAGCACCTGCCAGCCGCGAAACCGAACCACCAGGGATCCCTGTCCGCACCAGCCGATGCGGGTGAAGGTCAAGCGCAGGTGTTGAGCCAACGGAAGAGGTAGAGCGGCGATCAGCCCCAAGCATTGCCCCGTCAAAGCTGGATCGGCAAAGCCAATTTCTACGCCGCCTTGCCAGGATTGAATGCGAAGTTGCTTGCCCAGCTTCCACAGGTAGGGCCAATAACGCGGCCAATCTCCGAGGGAGCGAGGTTCTCCCCGCTGTACCGGCCAACGCCCGCGAAGGCGCAGGGATCCCCAACGCCATTCCCAGCCACGGCGGCTGCCCCGCACGGCCCAGCCTCCCCAGCCGTGCCATTTCCAGATCCAGGCAAGGGGGCCCTGCCAGGGTTTGCGGTAGCGCAGAATGAGCTGTTGAGGCCAGAACAAGAGAGTTCCCACAAAGACGGCCAGCAGCAATCCCAAAGGACTCCGTCCCGCTAACGCGAACAGCTTGAGCACCGACTGGGATCCTCCGCGGTCAATCCATAGCGGGCCAGAAAACGGGGCAAATCGACCACCAGGCAGGTGTAGGATCCCTGCATCACCAGCCGCTCCTGCTGGGTGATCTCCACCTGAAACTGAATGCGTCTCCCCTCCACGGCCACGACTTCGACCCGAACCTGCAAGGGATCCCCCGCCACCGCTGCCGACCGATGCTCCAAGGCAAAGCGGATCCCGACCGCCGCTTCCTCCGGCTCGTAGAAGGGCTGCAAGGTGTTGTGGCCGCACCGCTCGATCAACGTCAACAGAGCTGGGGATCCGATCACCTTCACACCGGGGTTGCCCAGGGCTGCAGCGGTTTGTTCCGGGCCGAGGATCCCCTGCCAGGTGCCGAGGGTGCCCAAGGGAACGGGTTTCATCTCCGCACAACCAGAGTGCTCCGCACCGCTAACGCGAACAGCGGGCAGGGGCGCGCATTCTCCTGGATTGCCACAGGCTCCAGCCTTGCCAGAGCAGGAGAATCAACGCCAGGATCCCGACCACCCCGGCCAGCACCAGCGCCCGTTCCAGGCGGGTGGCATGGAAGCCGGTTACCGTCCAATCGCGGCTGAGGTTGGATCCCAGAATGGCAAGCACAGTCAGGCCCAAACCAAGGACTCCGTCCCGCTGCCGCGAATGGATCCCTGGAGATTCCGCCCCTCTTCCCTCCTGCTGCAGGAGGATGGGCTGCAGCGCCGCCAGGATCAAGGCGGTGGTCAAGGCTCCCAACAGGAAGGCCGCTTGCGGCTGAGCGTGAATGAAGTAGCCCACCCCCACCGGCAGAGCCAGGCTGGCCAGCGTCAGAGCGATCCCCGTCTGCAGGGGTTTGTCTGGCCCATACAGCCAGTGCAGGAGCGCCGCCAGCGCCATGGCCGCCATTCCCAGGTACAGCGCCGCCGACACATAGGGTTGGGTGAGGTCGATCCCGGCAACCTGCAGGTTGAACTGGTGCAACAGGTTTTGCAGCAGAGGGCGGGCCGACAAGAAGAGGGCTGCCATCGCCCCCCAGCGGCTGGGAAAAGCCAGACACCCCAGCCCCAAGAGCGCCGCCCCGTAGGATCCCCCCAATCGCAGCGCCAGCAGCGCTCCTCCGCCCACCAGCGTTAGGCCCACGCAGGCCTGCCAGAGCAGCCATCCTTGTTGCTCGGCAACGCTGACGCGACCGGCTAAAGCCTCCGGCCCGCTGACATGAGCAGGTTCCCCTGGCGCAGGGATCCCCTGTCCCGTCTGGTTTTCCAAGGCAAGCAAGGCCCACGAGAGCAGCACCCCTGCCCCGTAGAGCAAGGCCCAAAAGGGATCCTGGTATAGGCCGTTGCGGGTCAAGGCCAAGGCCAGCGCCAACGCCACCAGCCACCCCACCCCATGCCCCACTGCCGACAGCAGCCCGGGGGAGTCTTCTGAGGCGGTCAAGAGCGGCACAGTGCCTGCCACCAAGCTGAGGGCGGCCAGCCCCACCGGCAACAGCACCTGCCAAGGGAGATCCGGCTGGGATCCCATCTCCAGCAGGCGAGATCCCCAGGTTATGGCGGCAATGCCGCTCCACCCCTGGCCCAGCGCCATCAGCAACGACAGGGCTTCCGCTGCGGCCAAGACCCCCAGCAAAGGGATCCCCACCAAGCCCATCCCCCGGCCGCAGCCCCACAGAAACAGCATTCCATGTTGCTCCGCAATGCCGATGCGACCGGGGGAGCCGACAGCCAGACTTTGCCAGGCCGCCAAACTGAGCAACAGCACCACCAGCCCCTGTCCAGCCCGACCGCAGCCACTCAACCCCAGCAACCCCACCCCCACCAGGCCCCCCAACAACAGGGCCAGGGGGATCGGCTCCGGCAACTGACCCAGCCAGCACCCCAGCGCCGCCAACGCCACCAAGCCCAGCCCCACCGCCGGTTGCCAGCGGCGAACGGATCCCCAGCGGCGATATCGAATCGCTTCCAACAGCAAGACCACCAAGCCAATCGCGGCCGCAATCGCCAAAACTCCGCCCAGCATGTGCTCCCTCCTTTCAAGCCCTGCACCAACTATCGCCTATCGTTGTCCGCTCATCATCGCCATTCGCAGAAGCGTCGCGTAGGGATAAGGTTTGCTCCTTGCCCCAGACTCGGTGGAGGGCAGTGCCCCGCACCGCTAGTGCGTTTGCGTTTGTGAAAGCGTCGCGCAGCGATAACGCAAAGATAAGCTGGAGAAGATCAGCGAGCGGGCGTTCATGTCTTCAGAGCATTACAAGTTCGACCTTTTCTTGCGCTACCACCGAGAGCAAGCCCGGTGGGCGCGTCAACTGGCGGAGCGGCTGGATCGCGAGGGTTTCAAAGTCTGGTTTGACCGCTGGATGCTGCAGCCGGGGGATAACCGCAAGCTGGAGCTGCAACTGGCCATCGAACAATGCCGCTGGGTGGGAGTGGTGGCCTCTCCAGAGTTTGTTGCCGATCCCTGGCCAAGGGATGAGCTGTACAGCGGGTTTCCCCATGCCCCGGCACGACAAAACCAGCGTCTGCTGACGCTGCTGCACACCCCCACTGAGCTACCCCGCCCCCTGGAAGAGGCGCCCCTGCTGGATTTTACCGGCTCAGAAGAGGATCCGGTGCTGTTTGAGTACCGCGCCTTGGAGCTAATGCACTTTTTGGATCCCAGCTTCCCTGCCCCCGGGGATCTGCAGCGGTTCCGGCTGCAATACCGCCGCCGTGAGGGGAAAGAGTCCCTGGAAGATGAAGAGGTGCGGGGATTTCAGGCCTTTTTGCGGGCCATCCAGATGGCCATCCTGCGCATTGCCACAGGCGAAACCCCCTCCGCCACGCCAGAAGAAGGAGCGCGTCAGATCGCCATTTTGCAGTTCATTCAGCGGCTGTTTCAGTGGAACAGTGCCGACATCCAATTCGAGCGGGGGGAAGACTGGCGTCGCCGCGGCAACCTGACGGAAGCCCTGGCCGCCTACGACCGGGCTCTGAACATGGATCCCAACTTCGCCCTGGCTTGGAGCCGCCGTGGGGATGTGCTGGTGCAGTTGGCCCGCTACCGCGAGGCGGTGGACAGCTACAACGGATCCCTGAGCATCAACCCCTACGACGAAGAAACCCGGCTGCGCCTGGCCCTGATTCTGGGGCGCCTGGGGCAATACAAGTCGGCGGTGGTTAACTACGACAAGGTGCTGGAGAGCAACCCGGAAGATGCTCTGGCCTGGCATAACCGCGGCATCCGCCTGCTGCAACTGAAGCGGTCGAAGCTGGCCCTGAACAGCCTGAACAAGGCGCTGCGCCACAACCCCAAGCAGCCCCGCACCTGGCTGGCCCGTGGGATCGTGTTGCGACGGCTGCGGCGGCCCAGCTCGGCAGCGGCTAGTTTTGCGCGGGTTTTGAAGCTCAACCCCAGAAGTGCGCGGGTTTGGCGCTACCAAGGCAATGCCCTCTTCCACTGCCACCGGCTGCGCTCGGCTGTCGAGTGTTACAAGCGCTCGCTGCGGCTGCGTCGCCGGGATCCCATAACCCTGCACAACTTGGGGGTGGCCCTGCTGCGCTTGGGGCAGTATCGGCTGGCCAGCAAGGCCCTAGAACGCGCTCTGCGCTACGATGCCGACAACTACAAAAGCTGGTACGCCCGCGGTGTGGCCTTCCAGAAATTGGGCTACCTGAAAGAAGCCTGCATCCACTTCGAGGAAGCCCTCAAGATCAAGCCGGAGCACTTTCCGGCCCGCTATGCCCTGGCAATGGCCCAGCAGGAGTTGGGGCAATATGAGGCCAGCCTGCAGCATTTCCAGCGCTTGGTGCAGCAGCGTCCCGGCAGTTCTGCCTGCTGGTTTGGCCAGATCACCAGCCTGCGGCGTCTGGGCCGGCTGGAAGAAGCCCGTGCCGCCTGCCAGCAGATGCTCCGCCTCAACGAACGGGATCCCTGGGGCTGGTTTGCCCTGGGCTTGCTCTACGGCGAGCTAAAGGATCCCGAACAAGCTGTGCAAGCCTACTCGCGGGTTTTGCAGCTCACCCCAGAAGATGCTGTGGCCCTCAACAACCGCGCCTGGGAAGCCTTGAAACTGGGGAAGCTGGAACCTGCTCTGGCAGACGCCCAACAGGCCACGCACCTGGATCCGCAGCGGCCCGCCTTTTGGCATACCCTGGGGCTGATTCAACTGCGGGCCGGCCAGCGAGCAGCCGCCCAAGCCAGCTTGCAGCGCTGTCTGGAGCTGGATCCGCAATTTCAGCCGGCCCAAGCCGCCCTGCAGGACTTGGCCCAGGAAGACTCGGCCTCGCCGGCGGGAACAGCTCTGCCGGATTTGGAAACCCTCACTCCCCAGTCGGAGCCGCAGCCAGTTGACCCCAACCCCTAGCAGGATCCCCTGGGCTTTCAGACCCCAAGGACAATGCCTGCAGCAGGCAGACGGGAGCAGAACATGCCACACTGGATCCCGCCCCCCAGGACCGACACGCATGGATCCCTATCTGATCCCTGTCAAGCTTCCCCACAGCTCCTACGATATTCTCCTCCAGTCTGCCGAAGGCCCCCCTGGCCACAGCCTCATCCAGCTGGGATCCCAAATGCGAGCTAGAGGGCTTTCCGGCAGGGCTCTGGTGGTGAGCCATCCCGGCATTGCCAAACACTTTGCCGAGAAGTTGCTGCAGGGGCTGCAACAAGCGGGGTTTGCCGCCCACCTCTGCCTATTGCCTGCCGGCGAACGCTACAAAACCCTGCGCTCGGTGGCCAAGATCTACGACGCCGCCCTAGCCTTTGGCCTGGAGCGCTCCTCCACCTTGGTGGCTCTAGGAGGGGGGGTCATTGGCGACATAGTGGGGTTTGCCGCCGCCACTTGGCTGCGCGGGATCCCTTTTGTGCAGGTGCCCACCTCACTTTTGGCCATGGTGGATGCGGCCATTGGTGGCAAGACCGGCGTCAACCATCCTGGCGGGAAAAACCTCATTGGGGCGTTTTATCAGCCGCGCCTGGTGTGGATTGACCCGACGGTGCTGAAAACTCTGCCCCCACGGGAGTTTACTTCGGCTTTGGCAGAGGTGATCAAATACGGCGTGATTCAGGCTGCCGACCTATTTGAGTTTTTGGAAGATCGACCCCAACTGAGCCGCCATACCGACTTTACTCCCGCAGACTTGCACTACCTGCTGCGCCGCTGTGCCGAGTGCAAAGCCTGGGTGGTGCAGCAGGACGAGAAAGAAGCGGGCCTGCGGGCCATCCTCAACTACGGCCACACCCTCGGCCATGCCCTAGAAGCTGCCACCGGCTACCGCCGCTATCTGCACGGAGAAGCTGTCGCCATCGGCATGGTAGCTGCCGGGGAGATCGCCCGCCGCCTGGGGTGGTGGAGCGCTGCTGAAGCCGAACGGCAACAACGCCTCATTGAAAAAGCAGGACTGCCCAGCCGGTGGCCGGCCGGGATCCCTTGGGAGGCAGTGCTGCAGGCAATGCAGGCCGACAAGAAAGTCAAACAGGGGCGGATTCGCTTCGTTCTGCCCCGCCGCATCGGCCAGGCCGAGCTGACCGATCAAGTCGAGCTGGCAGAGGTGCAGGCTGCTTTGGCCTCGATTACAGCCACCTCTGGAACCCTAGAATTAGGAAAACCTAAGGACAAGAAAGCATGGCACGGCAACAACGAGTAGCCATTTTGGGGGCCACAGGAGCAGTAGGGACGGAGCTGCTGACGCTATTGGAAGAGCGCCACTTTCCTGTAGCCGACCTCAAGCTTTTGGCCTCTCCCCGCTCTGCAGGCACTTATTTGACCTTCAAGGGGGAACGGATCCCGGTGGAACCAGTTTCAGAAGCGGCCTTCCGGGGCCTGGATCTGGTGCTGGCCTCTGCCGGAGCCGGTGTCTCCAAAACCTGGGCCAGAACCATCGTCGAGGCGGGGGCGGTGCTGATTGACAACTCCAGCGCCTTTCGCCTGGATCCCAATGTTCCGCTAGTGGTGCCGGAGGTCAACCCCCAGGAAGCCTTCCGTCACCAAGGGATCATTGCCAATCCCAACTGCACCACCATCCTAATGTGCGTGGCCATCTACCCCCTGCATCGCCACATCCCCCTGCGCCGCGTGGTGGCCGCCACCTATCAATCGGCCAGTGGGGCCGGGGCCCGCGCCATGGTGGAGCTGCAAGAGCAAACCCGCGCCTACCTCCAGGGGCAGCCGTTGCAGCCCCAGGTGTTCCCTTACCCCATTGCCTTCAACCTCTTCCTCCACAACAGCCCCCTGCAAGAGAACGGCTACTGCCAGGAAGAGATGAAGATGGTGAACGAATCCCGCAAGATTATGGGATCCCCCAACCTGCGGCTGACAGCTACCTGTGTGCGGGTGCCGGTGCTACGTACCCACGCCGAGGCCCTCAACCTGGAGTTTGAACAGCCCTTCCCTGTGGAAAAAGCCCGGCAAATCCTGGCCCAGGCCCCTGGGGTGGTGCTCATTGAAGATTGGCAGCAGAACCGCTTTCCCATGCCCATCGACGTGGCCGGCAGGGATGAAGTGGCGGTGGGCCGCATCCGCCAAGACATCTCTGAGCCCAAGGCCCTGGAGCTGTGGCTGTGCGGGGATCAAATCCGCAAAGGTGCGGCCCTCAACGCCGTTCAAATTGCCGAGCTGCTTTTGAAGGACTAATTAACCTGAACCGTCAAGGATTAATAGCCTGAACCGTCCAGGTTACCGGCCCCACTGTAACAGGGGCAGCCTCAGTGCTGTTCAACGTCACCGGGGAGTTGGGGTAGTTGTAGGTGCCGGGTGGGTCCGCAGCTACGAATGAGACTTGGACAGAGATGGTCACTGTGCAAGTTTGTCCTGGGGCTACTTGTCCTCCGGTGAATCCAATGGTGGTGGGCGGAGTCCCCGAGGTTGTGATATTGGGGGAGCCGCACGATGTAGGAGTCGCCGCACCGGCAAATTGCAAACCACCAACCGGCGCTGGCGGCAAGGTGTGGCTAAAGGCCAAGCCCGTCAATGGAATGGCTGCGTTGTTGGTGATGGTAAACGTCAAAGTTCCAGTCCCGCTAGCGGGAGGTGCGCCGATTGGGCCAAGCAGGCTGGGAGAAAAGGCCATGGTAAAGGTGGGAGCTGGCACCGTTACCGTTAAGTTGATAGCAGCAGCGGTGGCATTAGGCGCTTGGTTGCTGCTCAGGGTTACCGCGGGGCTGGTCAGGGATCCCGCTGTCGTGGCTGTAACCTGAAGATCCAGGCTGATGGTGCAGCTAGCGTTGGCTGCCAATGAGCCGTTGACCAGCAAGATGGAAGTTGCTCCTGGTGCAGCTGCCAGCGTCCCGCCACAGCCGTTGCTGAGGTTGTTGGGGGTGGCAACGACCAAGCCGGCAGGCAGGGGATCGGAAAAGGCTAGACCCGTCAGCGGCAGAGCGGCTGTGTTGGTGATCGTGTAGGTCAGAGTTGTTTTGGCAGTAGGGCCGGCAGCTACCGAGGTGGGGCTAAATGCCTTGGTAAAAGTCGGG
>NZ_JANSIH010000115.1:0-981 GCF_047462075.1 Synechococcus sp. R55.2 | reverse complement strand
TGCAGGGCCGGAGGGGGAAGCAGAGCAAGAAACAGTCGCTGCTTGGGGTTATCCACCAGCATCGGTAAGAACCTAGAGAACAGGGGATAATGCAACTGTAGCCAAGCCCAAACATCTTGTTATGTCGCGTCCTGTCGCTTCTTCCCCTATCCTGGATCCCTCCTCGGCAACCGGATCCCCAGGCCAAGCGCCTCAGCCGGCTCCCATTCCGCCCTACCAGTGGCATTTGTTCCTGTGTGCGGATCAAACTAAGCCCAAATGTTGTGAGAAAGCTGTGGGATTGGAAGCCTGGGACTATTTAAAATCGCGGATCAAAGAATTGGATCTGGAAATCGGGAGCGCCGGATCCCTGCGGGTGCACCGCACCAAAGCCAACTGCCTGCGGGCGTGCGACTATGCTGTTCCCGGCCCTGTGCTGCTGGTCTATCCCGGTGGGTTTTGGTACCACTCGGTCACGCCGGAGGTGGTGGAGGAGATTCTTCAAAAGCACATCTTGGGAGGGATCCCTGTTGTTGAGTATCTAGTAGCCCAAGATACCCTCAGCGCCCCTGATCCAAAAGGGCATGGATAGCCTGCACGCACTCTGCCGTCACCTGCTGCAAATCGGCCTTATCGCTGGAAGCGGGGGGGGGAATCACGTTGCCAATGCGCACCGTGATGGGGCAGAACAAACGCGGCCACCGGGATCCCTTGGGCAAGACCTTTTCCGTGCCCCAAAGGGCTACAGGCAGCAGAGGCGTTTGGGTGCGGGCTGCAACCAAGGCCGCTCCCAAGTGGGGCTGAGGAATGCGGCCATCGGGGGTACGAGTGCCATTCAAAAAGATCCCCACCGCCCATCCCCGCGCCAAGGCTGCTTCTGTGGCTCGCAAGGCAGCGCGGTCGGAGCCGCCTCTTTTGACCGGATAGGCCCCGTAGAGATGAATCGCTTGCTTACACCCCGGCACCCGAAACAGCTCTTCCTTGGCGATGAAGGCCACCGGG
>NZ_JANSIH010000114.1:0-982 GCF_047462075.1 Synechococcus sp. R55.2 | reverse complement strand
TTTTGGATCAGTACCTTGGGCAAAGGCCAGGGGAAATCGTCGATACCCAGGGGCGGGTACTGGGGTCCCATGAGGGCATCCACCACTACACAGTAGGCCAGCGCAAGGGCTTGGGGATTGCCTCTTCCCGTCCGCTTTACGTGGTGCGCATCGAGGCAGCTACCAACCGCGTGGTGGTTGGAGAACGAGAGGAAGCCACCCAGGCTGAAGCGTGGGTAAGCCAAGTAAACTGGGTCTCCATCCCACCCCCAACACAACCCCTTGCCGTAGAGGTTCAGGTGCGCTACCGCACCCCGCCGGTGCCTGCCACGGTGATCCCGGAATCTCCTGAGCGGGTGAAGTTGCAGTTTGCCGAGCCCCAGTTTGGGGTTACCCCCGGCCAAGCCGCCGTCTGGTACCACGGGGAGCTCCTACTTGGGGGAGGGATCCTGGAGCGCCCTTCTTCTCAGGGGTGAGGGGAAGCCAAACTAGGCTGCCCACTCCCGCACCTGCTGCAGGGATCGAAAGAGAAGCACCATATAGGCAATCAAGATAGGGGCAACCGCCGTGGCGGCGGCATTCCCAACCACAGTCACACTCACAACTTCCAAAATTTTCTCAGCAAAAGTCTCGTCAGAAGACGAAATCACACCTACCGTGAAGCCAAAGATGAAATTCCCGGCCAGAAATGCCACAACCACCGTGAGGCCAAAGATAAGAAGTGCCCAAAACGCTCCCCACCAGCGGCCCTTGACGAGGCTCCAACTGTAGCCCAACCCTTCTGTAGTGCCTTTGTCTTCCAGGACAATTGCGCAGGGCGTGAAAGCCAGCCTTACTCCCCAGTAGATTCCAGGAAGCACGAATAACATCATCCCGACTAAGGAAATCAACCCCACCAGGAGGCTGCCGAATATCAGAGGCACTGCCTTGGAGACAGCCTGATCCAGACTGTTGCCCAGCGGGGGAGTTCGCTGCTTCAAGTGCTGATCCACCAGCCAAAAGG